>DASVEH010000001.1:0-3546 GCA_036380655.1 Candidatus Limnocylindria bacterium
TGGGCCAGCTTGGCCTGCTTGATCTGGCTCCAGAGCTTGTCGTCGATTGCGGCCCCCGCCTTCGCGACCGGCTTGCCGCCGTCGGTCAGCACGAGGTCCTCGGCGAGGATCTGGCCGAGCACATCGGCCTGCTTGTCCTTCGCGCCGACGGTTCGGCGCACCTTCCGGTACGGCGTCTCGATGAAGCCGTGCTTGTTGATCTTGCCGTAGGTTGCCAGCGAGCCGATGAGGCCGATGTTCGGCCCCTCCGGTGTCTCGATCGGGCACATCCGGCCGTAGTGGGACGGATGCACGTCGCGGACGTCGAAGCCGGCGCGCTCGCGGGAGAGACCGCCGGGGCCCAGCGCGCTGAGGCGACGCTTGTTCGTCAGCTCGGCGAGCGGGTTGGTCTGATCCATGAACTGGCTCAGCTGGCTGCCGCCGAAGAATTCCTTCATGGCGGCCACGACCGGCCGAATGTTGATGAGCGTGTTCGGCGTTGCCTGGTCGGCATCGGTGATCGTCATCCGCTCCTTGACGACGCGCTCCATGCGGAGCAGGCCGATCCGGAACTGGTTCTGGATCAGCTCGCCGTTGGCGCGGATGCGCCGGTTGCCGAGATGGTCGATGTCATCGGGCTCGCCGCGGCCGTTGTTCAGCTCGATGAGCTTGCCGATGATGGCGACGATGTCGTCACGGCTGATGACGCGGCTGGCGCGCGGGTTGGCGCTGTCCTCCGCGGGAAGGTCGAACTTCAGCTTGCGGGCGACGTCGCCGAGCGCCTTGTTCAGCTTGTACCGGCCGACCCGACCGAGGTCGTAACGGCGGAAGTTGAAGAAGAGGCTGGTGACGAGCGCGCGAGCGTTGTCCACCGTAGGCGGATCGCCGGGGCGCAGCTTCTTGTAGACCTCGATGAGCGCCTGGTCCTGGGTCTCGGCGGGATCCTTCTCCAGGGTCAGTGCGACATACGGATGCTCGGGGTTGTCATCGGCCGGACCGAAGATCTTCTCGATCTCGGACGTCTCGAGCCCCACGGCACGCAGCAGCGTGGTGACCGGGATCTTGCGCTTGCGGTCCACCTTGACGCTGAGCAGGTCCTTGTTCGAGGTCTCGAACTCGAGCCACGCGCCGCGGTTCGGGATCACCTTCGCGGCGTGGAGCTTGCGGCCCGTCGCCAGATCCTCGGCAGCGGTGTAGTACACGCCCGGCGATCGGACGAGCTGGCTGACCACGACGCGCTCGGCGCCGTTGATGATGAAGGTGCCCTGCTCCGTCATCCACGGGAAGTCGCCCATGAAGACGGTCTGGTGCTTGACCTCGTCGGTCTCCTTGATGACGAGATCGACCTCGACCTTCAGCGGACGCGCGAAGGTGAGGTCACGAGTGCGGCACTCTTCCTCGTTGAACTTGGGCTCCTCGAAGTAGAACTCGCGGAAGTGGAGCTCCAGGTTCTTGCCGGTGAAGTCGGTGATCGGGGTGATTTCGTCGAGTAGCTCGCGCAGACCGGTGGTGACGAACCACTCGAATGACTCGGTCTGCGTCTGGATCAGGTTCGGAAGCGGGAGGACCTCGGGAATATGCGAGAAATTCTCACGGGTCGGGGCCAGCTCGAAGCGGCCGGTCGACTCGGCCAGGACCATTCAGGACTCCTCGAAGAGGGCATGGTGGGGCGCGGACACGCGAACGAGGAGTATAGCACCGGCTACCGCTTCGTCAACTGAAGCGCCCAGAGCCTCGTCGCAAGCACGAACGCGGCCAAATTCTTGCAGGGGTGGGCTACTCAGCCCGCGCGCGCGAGGACGGCTCGCGGCGCGAGCATTTGCTATGCAGCAACCCGAGTGCGGTACAGGATGGACGTGGCCGAACGACGCGCGAGCATATTGGTGGTGGAGGATGACCCCGATCTTCGACTCGTCCATTCGGAGATCCTGAGCCACGAGGGGTACCCGGTGATGACCGCCGCCGATGGGGTCGAGGCGCTCGAGCTGGTCGAGCGATCCGGTCCCCCGGCCATCATCCTTCTCGACCTGCGCATGCCTCGCATGAACGGCTGGGATTTCGCGGAGCGCCTCCGGAGGAAGCCTCACTGGCGCGACATCCCGCTCATCGTCGTTGCAGCCCATTACCGCATCGCGGACGAGGCGGCGGCAATCGGCGCGCGGGCATGGCTCCACAAGCCGGTCAGCATCGAGGAAATGCTTCGTGTCATCGAGCGCGTCTATACCGAGACCACGGCAGGAAAGGCGTCATGACCGATCGGGGGCGCTCCATGCTGGCGGAGGCCGATCTCCAGATCGTCCTCCGCCACGCCGCGGACGCGATCACCGTCCAGGCCCCGGACGGCCGGCTGGTGTACGCGAACCTGGCCGCCGCCCGTTCACTGGGGTACGAGTCGCCCGAGGCGCTGCTCGACACGCCGATCGCGGACGTGATGAGCCGATTCGAGCTCCTCGACGAGGACGGCGGGCCGCTCGAGCCCAGCGCGCTGCCGAGCCGCCAGGCGCTCGCCGGGCGAGCCGGCTCCCCCACCATGGTCCGCTTCCGCGACGTTTCGACCGGGCACGAACGATGGTCGATCGTCCAGGCCATTCCAATCCATGACGAATCGGGCGGCGTGCGGCTGGTGATCAACACGTTCCAGGATGTTACCCAGCTGAGGAACACCGACCACCGCCTTCGCATGCTCGCCGATGCCGGCGCGGTCCTCAGCCAATCGGTCGACTACCAGCAGACGCTCCAGGGCCTCGCGGACCTGCTGGTGCGGACCATCGCCGATTGGTGCGTCATCGACGTCCTGGAGGGCGAGGCCGATGCCACACGGGTCGCCATCGCCCACCTCGACCCCGCGAAACGGCGGCTGGCAGAGGAGATCCAGCGACGCTATCCCTCAACCGCGGAGACTGCGGGCGGCGTCCACGACGTCATGCGGACAGGCCAGTCCATCCTGATCGCAGATGTCACCGATGAGACGCTGCGCGGCGCCGCCCAGGACGACGAGCACTATCGGCTTCTCCGGGAGGCGAACATCGGCTCGGTGGCGATCGTGCCGCTCAGGGTGCGCGACGAGATCTTCGGCGCGCTGACCTTGATCGGTTCGGCCGGCAGCCATCGGTTCAGCGAGGCCGATCTCCCGGTGATCGAGGAGCTCGCGCGCCGAGCCGCCACGGTGGTCGACAACACGAGGCTCCTCCACGAGGCCAACGATGCCGTTCGCCTCCGCGACGACTTCCTCGCCATGGCCTCGCACGACATGCGGACGCCACTGGCCGTGATCCTGGCAAACCTGCAGCTGGCCCGCCGGCGGATCACCGCGCCGGACGCCGACCCGTCCGAGATCGGCAAGAATCTGGACGCCGCCGAGCGGACGACCCAGAAGCTCACTGGGCTCGTGGGCGAGCTGATGGATATCAGCATCCTGCGGAGCGGCCAGCCGCTCCCCCTCAACCGGGAGCCGATCGACCTGGCCAGCGTGGTGGGCAGCACTACCGACGAGTACCGGCGCCTGGGCGGCGATCACCAGATCACCGCCAGCCTGCAGAACGGGATCGTCGGCGAGTGGGATGCGAC
>DASVEH010000002.1:0-2783 GCA_036380655.1 Candidatus Limnocylindria bacterium
CGCCCTCCGCTACCAATCCGACCGCTCTCGACGAGCTCGCCGCGGCACTCGACGCCGGGGCACGTGCGCTCGGCATCTCCGACGTCGCCAGCATGGTGCTCGCCGTCTCGGGCGGCCCCGACTCCATGGCGCTCCTCCACGGTGCCGCGCGCCTCGTCGGGACCCCTGCGCGCGGGTGGCGCCTGACGGTCGCACACCTTGACCATGGCCTCCGCGATGACAGCGCCGACGACGCCACCTTCGTCGCCGATGCCGCCCTCGAGCTCGATGTGCCGTGCCAGGTGGGCCGGATCGATGTTGCGGCTCTCGCCCGCGACGAGGGTCGCTCGATCGAGGACGCCGGACGCGAGGCGCGCTATCGGTTCCTGGAAGAGATCGCGCCGCAGGACGCCCTGATCGTCACCGCCCACACCGCCGACGATGCCGCCGAGACGGTCATCCTCAACCTCCTGCGCGGGAGCGGGTTGAGCGGAGTGCGCGGCATCCCGGCGCGCCGTGGACGCATCGCGCGGCCGTTCCTCGGCGAGCGCCGCGCGACCCTGCGCTCGCTGCTGGATGCCTCCGGCATTGCGTACCGCCTCGATCCCTCGAACGAGGATCCGGTTCACCTGCGCAATCGCGTCCGTGGAGAGGTCATGCCGTTGCTGGAGCAGCTTCGGCCGGGGGCGGTGGACCGCATCGGCCAATTCGCTCGCCTGGCGGCCGATGACGACGCGCTCCTCTCCGCCCTTGCTTCGGCGGAGCTCGAGCGCCGGACCGGGATCGATGGCGGGATCGACTGGCACGATCCACCGGTCGAGGCGCTCGGTCGCCGGGTGATGCGGCTGGCGATCGGTGATCCGGTCCCCAGCGCGGAGCGCATCGAGGCACTGCTCGAGGCGGCGGCCGGGCAGCGAGGCGGCGTTCGGATCGAGCTCGGCGGCGGCCGGGTCGTATCGGTCCGCGGGCGAATCATCCGCATCGATTGATCCAGTTCCGCACACCGAGCGTAGAGAAGGTAGGGTCCGGTCGAGATCGGGGTGTTTGTTCGGCCCTATCGGCGCACCTATACTTGCCCGGCTCGGGACGTGCAGTCTTGGGCCGGCGACGGCCGCGGGCCGGTGCCGATCGCACGGAGGCGAAAGTAGACTCACGTTGACAAGCCGCATCGTTCGCAACAGCGTCGTGCTCGTTGTCCTGGCCGTCTTCGGACTGGCGGTCCTCTGGACCTTCATGGGCAACGGCGAAGAGGCCGCCGAGTATGGCTACGGCGAGCTCATCGAGGACGCTCGCAGCGGAAACATCGAGGCCGTGACCAAGGAAGGTCTGCGCCTCACCGCCACGTTCACCGACGGCAGCGAGGAGCAGACGGCGATCGCGCCGTCCGAGCTGACCAACCCGTACAACGACATCTGCGCCGCGGCCGGCACCGACAGCCCGGCATGCCAGAACTTCAACGTCGTCGAGGAGAGCGCCGCCGGCGGGATCCTGACGCTCCTCATCACCGCGCTGCTGCCGGTCCTCCTGATCGGCGGGTTCATCTTCTTCATGATGCGCCAGGCGCAGGGCACCAATAACCAGGCCATGAGCTTCGGCAAGAGCCGGGCCCGCATGTTCCTCGGCAACAAGACCGTCGTGACCTTCAACGACGTCGCCGGCGTGGACGAGGCGAAGCAGGAGCTGACCGAGGTGGTCGAGTTCCTCAAGTACCCGGAGAAGTTCAACTCGCTCGGCGCGCGCATTCCGCGCGGCGTGCTGCTCGTGGGCCCTCCCGGTACCGGCAAGACGCTCCTTGCCCGTGCCGTCGCCGGCGAGGCGGGCGTCCCGTTCTTCTCGATCTCGGGCTCCGAGTTCGTCGAGATGTTCGTCGGCGTCGGCGCGTCTCGCGTGCGCGACCTGTTCGAGCAGGCGAAGCGCAACTCGCCGTGCATCGTCTTCGTGGACGAGATCGACGCCGTCGGCCGCCAGCGCGGCGCCGGCCTCGGCGGCTCGCACGACGAGCGCGAGCAGACCCTGAACCAGATCCTGGTCGAGATGGACGGCTTCGACACCAACACGAACGTGATCGTGGTTGCCGCCACCAACCGACCCGATGTCCTGGACCCGGCGCTCCTGCGCCCGGGCCGATTCGACCGCCAGGTCGTGCTCGACCGCCCGGACATCAAGGGACGCCGCGAGATCCTGAACGTCCACATCAAGGGCAAGCCGCTCGACAAGACGGTCGACATCGAGGCGATCGCGCGCCGATCCCCCGGCTTCTCCGGCGCCGACCTGGCAAACCTCGTCAACGAGGCCGCCATCCTTGCCGCGCGCCGCAACAAGAAGTCGGTGGGCAACGACGAGTTCAACGAGGCGATCGACCGCGTGATCGCCGGCCCCGAGCGCCGGAGCCGGATCATCACCGAGGAGGAGAAGGAGATCATCGCCTACCACGAGGGCGGTCACGCCGTCGTGCAGCGGATCCTTCCCAAGTGCGACCCGGTCACCAAGGTCACCATCGTCAGCCGTGGCATGGCGCTCGGCTACACGATGAGCCTTCCCCAGGAGGACCGATACCTCCACAGCAAGTCGGAGTTCGAGGACAAGATCGCCGGCATGCTCGGCGGGAATGTCTCCGAGACGATCGTGTTCGGCGACACGACCACCGGGTCTTCGAACGACATCGAGAAGGCGACCAGCCTGGCCCGCGCCATGGTCACCCAGTACGGCATGAGCGAGAAGCTCGGGCCGCTGGCCTTCGGCAAGAAGGAGGAGATGGTCTTCCTCGGGCGCGAGATCAGCGAGCAGCGGAACTACTCCGACGA
>DASVEH010000003.1:0-3071 GCA_036380655.1 Candidatus Limnocylindria bacterium
GCGTACACCTGTCGTGTCGGCGTCAACCTTGCGGGAGACCTGGGCAGGAGGCCCGGCTTCGCGAGTCACAGCAAAGAGGCTCATCGGTCGCTGCTTACCAACGCCGGGCCGCCAGCGGCCGCGGATGCGGCGAAGATGCTACCGACGTTCTCCTCGGAAAAGTAGTCGGCCGGCGACACTGCTCCCGAGATGACACTGACGAAGGCGTTCATGGCCTGCTGGTTCCCGTGCACGGCCGCGAGGAGCTGTTGCATCTCCGGCGGCGGCAACTCGAGGGTGGCGAGCTGCGCGGTGAACTCGTAGATGGGCATGGCCTTGGCGTCGCGCTGCTGGTGCCAGGCGCTCATCACCTCGTCGAACTGCTGGCCGCCGCCGAGCCACCGGTGGACCGCGTCAGTGCACCGTTCGGCATCGAGGAAGGCGTCGGTGATGCCCTGCGCGGTGATCGGGTCCTTGTTATAGCCGGCATCTCCGACGAGCGCCCACCCCTCGCCGTACGGCTTGCGGAACCAGCTCTGTACTGCTCCGCCGAGGAAGGGCGCCTCCCGTTTCGCCTTCGCCACACGCGCCGCGAAGTCTGGAGCCAGTTCGAGGGTCTGGAGGAAGTTTCCCTCGACGTCGGCCTTGTAGGCCTGCGCCTCGGCGTATGGCCAGCCTGCGACGACCATCGTCTGGCCGTCGTTGGTCGGTGCGCACGCGAACCCGCGGTCGGGTCGGACGAAGGTCTCGAACTGATCGGTGGGCAGGCCACTGAAGTAGGTGTAGTAGGAGTACTGCAGGCGTGGCTTGGTGTTGTAGTTCAGGGCGTGGACAACCTTGGCCACAAGACTGTTACGGCCGTCGGCGCCGATGACAATCCGGGCGCGGTCCTCGCGTTCGCCACGTCGAATCCCGACGACCCTGCCGCCCTCGATGAGGACCTCGTCGACGTTGTAGTCTTCGCGGACCTCGACGCCGGCCTCACGGGCACCCGCGACGAGGACCGCGTCGAGCACGGTCCGACGCGGGGCGTAGGCCGTCGTGATGCCGTCAACGGGTTGGGTGGTGCCGCTGATGATGATCGGGCCGAAGTCCAACCGGTACCCGGTGATCGCCGGGCAGCCCGACTCGATCACCGCGTCGAGCAGTCCCCACCGCTTGAGCGCAGCCACGCCCGGCGCGTGTAGGACATGCGTCGAAAGGGTGTCGCTGGGGAAGTTCGCCCGGTCAACGGCGAGCACGTCGTGACCGTTGCGGGCAAGCAACATGGCCGTCGGTGACCCAGCAGCGCGGGCACCGATGACGATGGCGTCGTAGTTCATGGTTTCTCCTCGGCGCGGGCGTTGAAGCGCGAAAGTGAGCCTCCACGCAACAGTCGCGGGTTGAAGAAGAACCGGTATCGGGGAACTCCCCTAGTTGCGGGCTGGTTCTCGGCGTACCGCGTAGGCGGTGGCCTCGGCGCGGTTGCGGAGGCTGAGCTTGGCCAGCAGGTTGCCGACGTGGTGTTCGACGGTCTTGCGGCTGATGAAGAGGCGCTCGGCGATCTCTGGGTTTGAGAGCCCTTCCCCCAGCAGCTGGAGCACGTCGGCCTCGCGCCTGGTGAGCACCTGGCCAGAGGATCGCGGCGGTGCGACCTTCTGGCCGAGTTCGCGCAGCACCGCAGCAGTGGCATCGACGTACCGTGCCGCCTTGAGCTTCTCGAAGACGGCCAGCGCCGCCCGCGCCTCCGCCACCGCCACCTCGGGAGTTTCCCGGCTACACGCCCGGGCGAGGTCGAGCCGACACAACGACATCTCGAAGGGCAGCTGGGTCTGGGTGAAGCCGTCAAGCGCATCGCGCAGCCACTCCCGCGGATCGCCGTGCTCTGCGTGGCCCCGGGCCAGTGCGACCAGGGCAGTCGTGTACGGCGTCCGGTGCACCTCGGCACAGGTCGCGAGGTCGGCAATTGTTTGCTGCGGGTCCTCGCCGCAGGCGAGCTGGGCCTCGACGAGCTGCGCCAGTAGCGGGATGCACGCGCCGCTGCGTAGGTCGGCCTTCCGCGCAGCGCGCTCGAGCAGGTTCAGCGCGACCGTCGGCTCACCTCGCGCGAGGTGGAGCGCAGCGCGCGGCAGCACCGCCTCGCCGTCGTTCTGATCCTCGAGCAGGGAGGCCGCCTCGTCGTACCGGCCCTGCTTGATCCTCAAGTCGGCCAGTCGGATCAGCGCACCGGCCTTCAGCGAGCGCTTGCCCAGGGCCCACAACCGCACCGCCGCGGTCAGCGCCACGTCGGCCTCGGGCCACCTGCCAGCGGCAGTAAGGATGCCGCCGTAGTGGGTGCGGCAATACGCGCTCACCGCTGGCAGCTTGCGCCGCTCGGCAATCTGCTCGCCGACCCTGATCCACTGCTCGGCCCGTTGGACGTCCTGGGCGTGCTCACAGGCGGCGAACAGCTGGCAGAAGATCTCCTCGACGATGATGAAGTCCTCGACCTCACCACCGGCCACCGCTGCAAGCGCCTCGTCGAGCAACGACATCCCTTCCTCGGTGCGGTCGCCGTGCACGAGGCTGGCGCCGAGATAAGACATGGCCGCGAACGTTAGGTGCGGGTCCTCCGTCGTCCGCCCGATCTCAATCGCGGTGTGGAAGTCGGCCTCCTTCTTGGCTCGTGCCTCGGCGAACATGCCCTCGGTCAGCGCCACCCATCCCCGTTCGCTCGACTTCGGCAGCTCGCTCAGCAGGGTCTTCGCCCGCGCGATCCATCCCCCGGCCACCGCCCAGTCGCCAGCCGTCGTGCCGTACATGTAGCCCAAGGTCCGCGCCACGCGTGCCGAACCCGCCCCGTCACCTTGTTGGCGGTAGCCGGCGTAGGCGCGCTCGAACTCCGCGATCGCCCGTGGATACTCGAACAGCACATAGGACGCCGCGGCCAGACCCTCAAGCACCTCCGGCGTCAGGTCAACTAGCTCGAACTGCGCCCTCGCGCCGGTCGCATCACCCACACGCAACGCGGCACGTCCGAGCTCGACATGCCTCCTTGCCGCCACCATCCGATCATTCCACCGATGGCAGATCCTGACCCCGCATGCGCACATGCGAGGGTCCAGGATCTCGGC
>DASVEH010000004.1:0-4317 GCA_036380655.1 Candidatus Limnocylindria bacterium
TCGGCGACGGAGGCGTTGCCGCCCGCGCCCAGGATCCGGCGAGCCTCAACGGGAAGATCCTGCGGATCACCCGCGATGGGGAGATCCCGGCCGACAACCCGATCTGGCCGCCGGCCAGCGAGCCCAGCGCCGTGGTCAGCATGGGGCACCGCAACCCGCAGGGGATTGCCTTCGCGCCCGGCGGCCAGGTGTACGCCGCCGAGCACGGACCGAACGTCGACGACGAGATCAACCGCATCGTTCCGGGCGCCAACTACGGCTGGCCGTGCTACACGGGCGCCGGCAACCCCTTCATGACCGCCGGCTGCCTGCCACCGGCGGCGTACAGCGCACCGGCGTGGGCCAGCGGACCGTCCACCATTGCGACCTCCGGCATGACCTTCCTCGATCACCCCTCGTGGGAGGACTGGGACGGCAGCGCGGTCGTCGCGCAGCTCAAGGAGCAGGATCTCCGCCGCTTCACGTCGTCCGGGGGCGGCGCCACCCTCACGCAGGCGGACGTCCTGCTCGACGGCGACTATGGCCGGCTCCGGGCGGCCGTCCAGGCGCCTGACGGCTCGCTCTACCTCACCACCTCGAACGGGACCGCCGACCGCGTCATCCGGGTCACGCCGGGCGATGTGCTCATCGAGCGCTACGCCGGCGCGGACCGCTACGCGACGGCCGCCCAGGTCTCGAGCCGGACGTTCGCTCCGGGAGTGCCGGTCGCCTACGTTGCCACCGGCATCAACTACCCCGATGCGCTGGCCGGCGGCGCTGCGGCCGCCCGCAACGGCGGGCCGGTGCTGCTGGTGGGGTCTGCGGGGGTGCCGACCGCGACCCGTATGGAGCTTGGGCGACTCAAGCCGGGGCGGATCGTCGTTCTCGGGGGACCCGGGGTCATCTCCGACGCCGCCAAAGCCGACCTCGCCGGGTACGCACCCGGCGGCGCGTCACGGCTGTACGGCGCCGATCGCTATGCCACAGCGGCCGCGATTTCGCGAGCGACCTTCAGCCGGGGGGTGCCGGTCGTCTACGTCGCCACCGGCGTCGACTATCCCGACGCCCTCGCCGGCGTTCCCGCCGCGGGCGTGCAGCGCGGGCCGATCCTGCTCGTGCGCCCGACCGCGCTCCCCGGGGTCACGGCCACCGAGCTCGGGCGCCTCAAGCCGCAGCGCATCGTCATCCTCGGCGGCACCGGAGCGGTGAGCACGACGGTGGCATCCCAGCTCCAGGCCTATACGGCGAGCCCGATCCAGCGACGATCGGGCGCCGACCGCTACGCGACGGCCGTGGCCATCTCGCGCGCGACCTTCGCGCCGGGAGTGCCGCAGGTCTTCATCGCGACCGGGCGGAACTATCCGGACGGCCTGACCGGCGGCCCCGCGGCGGCGCTGCGGGGCGGGCCGTTGCTGCTCGTGCCGGGGACGTCGCTGCCGAGCGCGGTGAGCGCCGAGCTGCTCCGGCTCGACCCGCGGCGCGTCACCATCCTGGGCGGGCCGGGCGCGGTGAGTGACGACGTCAGGGCCAGGATCAACGCGCTCCTGAACGACTGAGCGTCAGATGTGGTTGATCTCGACCCGGTCGCCGCAGTTGCGGCAGTAGAGGAGGAGGAGCTTCGGGTCCTCCGGCATCGGGCGCCAGGCGTGCACGTCCTCTTCGGTGATCTGCTCGCCGCAGCGCGGGCACTCGTGGCCGAGCTCGAGCCACTGGTCGCGCGGGACGTTCTGCCGGCCCATCAGCGGCGCTCCGGAGGAGGGGGCGGCTCCCAGCCCGGCTTGGGGCCGGCCGGTGCCTCGGCCTCGCCAGCGGTTGTATCGGCCGCGACGATGGCGGCCCGGGTCTCCTCGGCCTTCGGCGAGGGGGCGAGGAGCGGATAGGACATGGCGTCGTAGCCGGGCCAGCGGCCGACGTCGCCGTCCCGGATCATGACCTGCACCTTGCTGAACGCGCCGGTCACGTCGCGCACGGACCGATCCAGCACCTGGAGGTCGCGGCCGGTCACCTGCCGCAGCGCGGCGGGAAGTGTCTCCACGAGGTAGGCCGGATTGGGATCCTCGGCCAGCGCCAGCTCCAGCGCGGCGACGACATCCTCGTCGCGCAGGTCGCGCGGCATGGGACGGCTGATGTAGGTCATCCGCGGGTCGCGGCTCGGGCCGCGGAACGTTCTGACGAGCGAGCTGATCATCGGCGGCGCGATTGTACCGTCCCGCGCCTCCGGCCGGCCCGTGCAACGTCCGTTGGTATACTGGCGTCCCCTAAGAGACCGATTCGCCGCCGCGCGCGTCCGGTGACTCGCTGCTGCCGCGCCGGCCAGCCGACCCGCAATCAGGAGTACCCCGATCATCGTGCGCGTCCGAAAGGCCGTTCTGCCCGCCGCGGGCTTCGGCACTCGCTTCCTCCCGGCGACCAAGGCGATCCCCAAGGAGATGATGCCGCTGGTCGATCGCCCGATCATCCAGTACGCCGTCGAGGAGGCCGCCGCCTCCGGCATCGACCAGATCATCATCGTCATCGCGACCGGGCGCAGCGCGATCGAGGACCACTTCGACTCCAACCCCTCGCTCGAGCGCTGGCTCGAGGAGCGCGGCGACATCGAGATGCTGCGCACCATCCGCCGGATCAGCGAGTTCGGTACGGTGGCCTTCGTCCATCAGCGCGAGCAGCTGGGCCTGGGCCACGCGGTGCTCATGGCGAAGGACCTCGTCGGCGAGGAGCCGTTCGCCGTCCTTCTCAGCGACGACGTGATGCTCAACCCGAACGGCCAGCCGGTGACCCGGCAGCTCATCGACGCGCACCTCGCGCACCGGGGATCGGTGATTGCCGTCCAGCGGGTCGATCGGCAGGAGGTCAGCCGCTACGGCATCCTCGAGCCGCTCCACGAGGAGGGCCGGCTGGTCGAGATCCGGAACCTGGTCGAGAAGCCGTCCGTCGAGGACGCGCCGTCGGACCTGGCCGTCTTGGGCCGGTACGTCCTGACGCCGAAGATCTTCGACGTCCTCGAGCAGACCAACCGCGGCGCCGGCGGCGAGATCCAGCTGACCGATGCGATCCGCGCACTCATCCAGGAGCAGCCGGTCTTCGGGTACCAGTTCGAGGGGACCCGGCACGATGCGGGCACCCGGCTCGGCTGGTTGAAGGCGAACGTCGCCGCCGGCCTGGAGTCGGACGACGCGGACGAATTCCGCTCGTTCGTGCGCGGCCTCGACCTGCGAGACTGACCCCGACGTGGAGATGATCGGCAGGCTGATCAGCGGTCGGTACCGTCTCATTGCCCCGCTCGGCGAGGGCGGGATGGCCACGATCTGGCGCGCCATCGACGAGCAGCTCGATCGCGAGGTCGCGGTCAAGCTCCTCCGGCCGCAGTTCAGTGCCGATCCCGGCTTCGCCGCCCGCTTCAAGCAGGAGGCCCGCTCCGCCGGTGGCCTCAGCCACCCCAACATCGTCAGCGTCTACGACTACGGCACCGACGGGGCCGATGGCGAGCAGTACATCGTCATGGAGCTGGTCGAGGGGCGCGACCTCTCGGCGGTGCTCCACGAGCGCGGCGCGCTGTCCGTCGACGACGCGGTCCGCGTCGCCATCGGCGTCGCCGGGGCGCTCGAGGTCGCCCATCGCAAGGGGATCGTGCACCGCGACGTGAAGCCGGGCAACATCCTGATCACCGACGGCGGCGACGTGAAGGTCACCGACTTCGGGATCGCCCGCGCCGTGGCCGAGGCGTCGATGACGGTGACCGGGACCACGCTCGGGTCGGTCCACTACTTCAGTCCCGAGCAGGCGCGCGGCGACGAGGTGACCGGCGCCTCCGACGTCTACGCGCTGGCCATCGTCCTGTTCGAGATGCTGACCGGGCGCCGACCGTTCGAGGGCGACTCGGCCGCGGCGGTGGCTCTCAAGCGCCTGAACGAGGATCCGCCCACGCCCGGCTCCATCGGCCGCCCGGTGCCGCAGGGCCTGGAGGCCATCCTCATGCGCGCGCTGTCGCGCGAGCAGGCCGATCGCTATCCCGACGCCGGGGCCTTCGCCGAGGCGCTCCGCGTCTGGCGTCGCGACCCCGACGCCGCCTCGCCGCTGGCCGGGGTCGCGCCGGCTGTGGTGGCCTCCACGCCACCCGCCGGCGAACCGACCGTCTACGTCCCGCCGCGCGTCACGCGGCCCGCCGACCGCGTGCCGGTCCTGCCGCCTTCGCGTCGCCCGGCCGCCTACGACCGACCGCGCGACGAGGGGCAACCGTGGTGGATCTGGCTGCTCGCCCTCCTCGGTGTCATCCTCCTCGGCGCCATCGGCTTCCTCGCCGCCCAGCTGCTCGGCGGGTCGGGCGACCCGTCCGCCTCG
>DASVEH010000005.1:0-2106 GCA_036380655.1 Candidatus Limnocylindria bacterium
GGCCACCACCTGGTCGAGTGCCGTCTCCAGCCCATCGGTCTCGACCTTGGCGAGGAAGCCGACGCGACCCAGGTTGATGCCGAGGGCCGGCACGCCCGTCTCGCCGATGGCGCTGGCGCTGCGCAGGAAGGTCCCGTCCCCACCGAGCACGCAGACCAGGTCCGTCCCCGCCGAGCAGGCGGCGGCGATGGCATCCCGATCCTCGGCGCGCGCGTCCCATGCCTCGACACCATTCGCCTGGCACCATGCGTGCCCCCGCTCCAGGACGCCCCGACCCTCGACGTTGTAGGGGTTGAACGCGAAGCCGATGCGCCGCAGCTCCATCAGGACTCGTCCGCCTGGGTGCGGCCCTCCACCGCTCGCGCGAGCGCATCGATCCGATCGCCGAGCGCCGCGATCTCGCCCGCGAGGTCGCGAGGCGCGCCCGCCTCGCGGACCGCTGCGTACGAGCGGTCCAGTCCCGCGGCGATCAGCGCGCGCATGAGGCTCGACGGCGACACCCCGCGAGCCCGCGCCGCCTCCTCGACCCGTTCGAGCAGCGCGTCCGGCATCCGCAGGCTCACGATCTGCCGCATCGTGTCGGGCGCGGGCTCGTGGACCGGCGGCTCGATGACCTCGATCCCCTCGAAGCCGATGCCGAGCTGCTCCACATCCGCCGCGCCGCGCGCGATCCTGCGTTTCACGCAGGCATCGTAATACGCGTGTGCTACGACCCGCGGATCGCCGCGACGCTCCTCTCGGCGAAACGCTCATCGTCGGCATGCTGGCGACGGAGGTCGACGAGGAATTCGACGTTGCCATCGGCGCCCGTGATCGGCGAGCGCGTGGCGTCGTGCGCGTGGAGCCCGACGATGGTGCCGTCGCGCGCGATGTCCCCGAGCACCCGGGCCCAGACCTCGGGGTCGCGCACCACGCCGCCGCGCGGCACGTCTTCCCTGCCCGCCTCGAACTGCGGCTTGACCAACGCGATGACGCGCCCGTCGTCTGCGAGCAGGTCGTGCACGGCCGGGAGCACCAGGCGGAGGCTGATGAAGCTCAGGTCCAGCGTGGCGACCTCGATCGGTTCGGGCAGGGTGCGAAGCTCGCGCAGGTTCGTGCGCTCCATGCTCACGACCCGCGGATCGCGCTTCAGCCGGTCGATCAGCTGCGCGCGGCCGACGTCGACGGCGTAGACGATCCTGGCCCCGCGGGCGAGAAGCACGTCGGTGAAGCCGCCGGTCGAGGCTCCGGCGTCGAGGCAGGCGCGGTCCCCCACGTCGACCCCGAAGGCGTCGAGCGCGTGCTCGAGCTTGGCGCCGGCGCGACTCGCCCAGCGCGGTTTGTCGACGACGTTCACCGATGCGTCGGCCGCGACCAGCTGGCCCGGCTTCAGGCGCCGCGTCCCGTCCAGCTCGACGTCGCCGGCATGGATGAGGGCCTGCGCCTCGGCCCGCGAGCGCGCGATGCCACGCTCGGTCAGGAGCTGGTCGAGCCGGATCCGCGCCATCGGTGCATCGTACGGCCCACCAGCGGGCTCGGGCGTCAGGCGGCGGACACCTTGGAGCGGGTTCGCTTGGCCGATGCGCCGAGCGCCTCGCGGACCTGGGCCAGGATGCCGGGCGCGTCGATCCGCTGCTGGCGTCGGAGATCCTCGACCGCCCCGTGATGGACGAAGCCGTCGGCGAGGGCGACCTTCAGGACCGGGACGTGGATGCCGGCACGGTTCAACGCGTCGAGCACGCCGTCACCGAATCCGCCCATGGCGGCGGATTCCTCGGCGGTCACCACCAGCCGCTTTCCCGCCGCATGCTCGGCGATGAGCGCCTCGTCGAGCGGCTTGGCCCAGCGGGCGTTGATCACGCCGGCGGCGACGTCATCGGCCCCGAGCTCGTCCGCCACCGCCAGCAGGCGCTGCACGATCGGGCCGAAGCCGACGAGCAGCACGTCGTCGCCAGTGCGCAGGACCTCGCCGCGGCCGATCTCGAGGGCGGCTCCCTCCCGGTCGGCCAGGTCCTCGCCGGCATCACGGGGGTAGAGCAGCGCCACCGGACCCGGATGGCCGAGCCCCGTGACGACCAGGTCGCGCAGCTCCTGCTCGTCCTTGGGGGAGCCGATCGCCAGGTTCGG
>DASVEH010000006.1:0-2905 GCA_036380655.1 Candidatus Limnocylindria bacterium
GATCGCCTCGAAGGCGCGAGTCGGCTCGTCGAGATCCTCCGCATCGGCGATGGGACGTCGACCTCGCTGGGCCTCGGCGAGGTAGGCGTCCAGGCGGCGGTGGTTCCACGACCGCCGTGCAGCGCCGTCGTAGGAGTGGGCGCCAGCTCCGATCCCGGTGTAGGCCCGACGCGACCAGTACGCCAGGTTGTGGCGGCTCTCGTGGCCGGGCTGGGCCCACGAGCTGAGCTCGTAGTGACGGTAGCCGGCTCCCGCCAGGACCTCCTCCGCGAGCCGGTACTGGCGGCTTGCCAGGTCATCGTCCAGCCCCTCTGCCATGCGGCTTCGCCAGCGCAATGCGCCCGCCCGCGGCGGAGCGGCCCACTCGTCGGGCGCCATGGCGAGCT
Organism: Candidatus Limnocylindria bacterium; assembly: GCA_036380655.1. Taxonomy (GTDB): domain Bacteria; phylum Chloroflexota; class Limnocylindria; order QHBO01; family QHBO01; genus JACDBZ01. The sequence goes on from DASVEH010000006.1 coordinate 387, forward strand.
GGAGGGCGTAGCAGCTGACGTGATCCGGGGCGAGCTCGACGGCGCGCTGCAGCCCCTCCCGCCAATCGGCCAGCGACTGGCCGGGGATGCCGTAGATCAGGTCGATGTTGACGCTCTCGAACCCGGCGCTGCGGGCGGCGCCGAAGGCATCGGTCGCCTCGCGCACGGTGTGGCCTCGTGCCAATGCCCGAAGGTCCGCGTCGCGCAGGCTCTGCACGCCGAGGCTGATGCGAGTCACTCCCGCGGCGCGGAGGGCCGGCCAGTCCGGCGCCTCGCGCTCGCTCGGATTCGCCTCCAGCGTGATCTCGCCGGGCTGGGCCCCCTGCCATCGATCGCGTGCGGCCAGGACGATGCGAGCCACCTGCTCGGCGGGCAGCAGCGACGGCGTTCCCCCGCCGAAGTAGATCGTGCGCAGCTCGCCCGGGGCCGGCCGAGCTGCCATCTCGGCCACGAGCGCATCGGCGTAGCGCGGGATGTCGTGGGCGCGCCCGCCGACGGTGACGAAGTCGCAGTACGCGCACACCAGCCGGCAAAAGGGCACGTGGACGTAGAGGTGGTGCGTGGGTCGCTGTCCGGGCGCTCTCATTGCCCTCAGATCGGTCCCTCGGGCCGCATCGGCTCCTAGATCGGACGCTGTCGCAGCCGCCCTCCGGCAAAGGCGAAGAGGCTCATGGTGACGGCGAAGTGCCCGACGATGGCCGGGATGATCGAGCCCGTCTCGTAGGTCGCCACGCCGGCCGCCCATCCGAGCAGCACGGAGCCCGCCAGGAAGTACCAGTCCCGATCCCGCCACAGTCGCCGATGCACCAGGCCGTAGACGAGCGCCTGGACGGCGATGGCCCAGGCGGCGGGCACGCCGGCGAAGAGCAGCATGCCGAGCACGATGGAGCGGAACTGGAGCTCCTCGCTGATGGCATTGGCGGCCGCGCCGAGCACGCGGGTCGGCAGCAGCTCGATCGGCAGGGGCAGCACGCTGCCGTAGCGCAGGAAGGCGAGCGCCACGCCGTTGATCAGTGCGATCACGGTGAAGAGCACCATGACCGTGAGCATGTTGTCGGGGTTGCCGCCGGTCAGGAAGAGCTGCGCGCGACCGGATGGCACGATCACCGCGATGCCGATGGCGAAGCCGATCACGAGGACGTAGTAGCTGACCGGCCCCATCCACGGTGTTCGGTAGCGGAAGTAGTCTGAGCGGGTGATGCGCTCCGAGTCAAAGCGCAGCAGCACCAGGAAGAGAGTGAGGCCGAGCGCGATCGCGAGCCGCAGCGAGTCGAAGAAGTTGAGCTCCACCTATGCGCCCTCGTTCATGCGCAGCACGGCAAGGAAGGCCTCCTGCGGAATCTCGACCGAGCCGATCCGCTTCATCCGCTGCTTTCCTTCCTTCTGCTTCTCGAGCAGCTTGCGCTTGCGCGTGATGTCGCCGCCATAGCACTTGGCGAGGACGTTCTTGCGCATCGCCCGAATCGTCTCGCGGCTGATGATATTCGAGCCGATGGCAGCCTGGACCGGGACTTCGAACATCTGGCGCGGGATCAGCTCCTTGAGCTTGTCCACCAGCGCCTTGCCGGAGCGATAGGCGTTGGACCGATGGACGATCAGGCTCAGCGCGTCGACCGGCTCGCCGCTCACGAGCACGTCGAGCTTCACCAGGTCGCCGGCGCGGTAGCCGATGTAGCTGTAGTCGAGACTGGCGTAGCCGCTCGACCGGCTCTTCAGCTGGTCGTAGAAATCGATGATCAGCTCGCCGAGCGGCATCTCGAAGTGGAGGTTGACGCGGTTCGGATCGAGGTACTCCATGTTCTGGAACTCGCCGCGACGGCTGGTCGCCAGCTCCATGAGTGTGCCGATGTACTCGGTCGGGGTGATGACCTGCGTCGAGACCCACGGCTCGCGGATCTCCTCGATCTCCCCCGCGCCCGGCATCTGGGCGGGGTTGTCGACCACCAGCTCGTCGGCGCGATGCTGAACCTTGACGCGGTATTCGACGCTCGGCGCCGAGGCGATCAGGTCGAGGTCGAACTCGCGCTCGAGCCGCTCCTGCGTGATCTCCATGTGCAGCAGGCCCAGGAACCCGCACCGAAACCCGAAGCCCAGCGCGGCGCTCGACTCCGGCTCGTACACGAAGCCGGCGTCGTTGAGGTGCAGCTTGTCGAGCGCCTCGCGAAGCTCGGGGTAGTCGTCGCCGCGCAGCGGATAGATGCCGGCGAAGACGAGCGGCAGCGGCTCCTGGTAGCCGGGCAGCGGCTGGGCGGCGGGAAGCGAGGCTGTCGTCAGCGTGTCGCCCACCTGCGCCTCGCGGATGCTCTTCAGACCAGTGGCGACGTATCCCACCTCGCCGGCGACGAGGCGCTTCGTCGGGACCGGCTGCGGGCGGAAGTAGCCCAGCTCCAGGATCTCCGACTCGGCATCAGTCGCCATGAAGCGGGTGCGTTCGTGGTCGTGCAACGTCCCGGCCGCGAGGCGCACGTACGCCACGACGCCCTTGTACTGGTCGTAGTGGCTGTCAAAGACGAGCGCGC
>DASVEH010000007.1:0-3654 GCA_036380655.1 Candidatus Limnocylindria bacterium
CAGGGGAAATGGCGGAGGTCCCGGAGGGGATGACGACGACGACCTTCCCGACCGACGTGGACTGTGCCGAGGCGTGGCGCTCGGGTCGCACCGAGGACTTCGCCGGCTTCCTGACCGCGCTGCCCACGGCGCAGGGCCTCATCGACAGTGGCAACTATCCGATCAAGCTGGTCGGTGACCCGGTCTTCTACGAGCCGCTCGCCGTCGCCTTCGACAAGGCCCTCGACGACAACGACTCGCTCGTCGAGGAGGTCGACCGCATCGTCGGCGAGATGCACGAGGACGGGACGCTGAGCGACCTGTCCGACCAGTGGTACGAGGGCATCGACTACACCACCCAGGAATAGTCGGCGCGGCCGAACGGGGGCGGGGACGGCGTACGCTGTCTCCGCCCTTCCTGATACCCCGCGATCGGTGAGAGACCAATGAGCTTCGCGTCCGGCGGCGGCGCACATGCCCAGAGCACGATGATGGTCCAGCAGGCCATCGTCGGGCAGATTCACGAGGCGCGTCGCGCTGCGGCGCTGCGCTTCCGCCTGACGTTCGCGTTCGTCTGGATCCTGATCATCGTCGGCATCATCCTGTCGCTCAGCGCCGCCAACGCCTGGAACTGGGAGTTCGTCTTCGAGTCGGGGCCGGTGATCGTGCTGCAGGGCGCAGGCATCACGATCCTGGTTTCCGCGGTGTCGATCGTCGGCGCGACGATCCTGGCCGTCCTCGGGGCGCTCGGCCGGATCAGCGGGAACGCCGTGCTCTTCGCGATCTCGTCGTTTTACGTGTCCCTCATCCGCGGGACGCCGCTCATCGTCCAGATCTACATCATCTACTTCGCGCTTCCGCAGCTCGGGATCGTGATTCCGGCCATCCCCGCGGGCATCCTGGCGCTGAGCCTCAACTACGGCGCCTACATGACCGAGATCTTCCGCGCCGGGATCCAGGCCATCCCCCGTGGCCAGCGCGAAGCCGCCGGCGCCCTCGGCATGCGCGAGGGACACATCATGCGGCGCATCGTCCTGCCACAGGCCGTTCGGATCGTCACGCCGGCCATCGGCAACGAGTTCATCGCGATGCTCAAGGACAGCGCGCTCGTCTCGATCATCAGCGTTCACGACACGCTGTTCATGGCGCAGCGCCTGGGCCGATCGACCTTCAACCCCGTCACGGCGCTCCTGATCGCGGCCATCGTGTACTGGATCCTCACGATCATCTTCAGCATCTTCCAGGAACGCCTGGAGAAGCGAATGGCAAGGGGCGACCGATGACCGACGGTCCGCTCCCCGACCTAGGCATTCGGCCGGCCACCGCCACCAGCGGGTACGAGCGCGGATCGACGCTGCCGTCACACGTCGGCGACCCCATCGTCAAGGTGGAGCAGCTGGAGAAGTACTTCGGGGACAACCATGTGCTTCGCGGCGTGGACCTGGAGGTGCGCCAGCGGGAGGCCGTGATGATCATCGGCCGATCCGGCTCGGGCAAGACGACGCTGCTGCGCTGCATCAACTTCCTGGAAGAGCCCACCGTCGGCACGGTCGAGATCGATGGGCTGCGGCTCGAGGCGGACCCGCTGCGCGCTCGAAGCCGGCGACACCAGGAGCAGATCCGCCAGATGCGCCTCCGCGCCGGCATGCTCTTCCAGGAGTTCAACCTCTTTCCGCACATGACCGTCCTGGGGAACTGCACGGAGGCGCCGTTGCGGGTCCTGCGCCTGCCTGCGGCCGAGGCGACTCAGCGCGCCGATTACTTCCTCGAGGTCGTCGGCCTGGCAGAAAAGCGCAACGAGTACCCGGCGCGCCTCTCTGGGGGGCAGAAGCAGCGAGTCGCGATCGCCCGTGCCCTGTGCATGGAACCGAAGGTCCTCCTCTTCGACGAGCCGACGTCCGCGCTGGATCCCGAGCTCATCGGCGAGGTCTTGCGGGTCATGGAGGATCTCGCGCACAGCGGCACGACCATGATCGTGGTCACCCACGAGATGCACTTTGCCCAGGAGGCCGCCGACCGCGTCGTCTTCATGGAGGAAGGCAAGATCATCGAGCAGGGGCCGCCGGAGCAGATCCTCAACAATCCCAGCCACGACGCCACCACCCGCTTCCTCCGGCGCTTCCTCGAGCGCTGAGCACCGCCGCAAGAGGCTGTCGCCGCGGCTGAGGCGCGCGCCCCGCTCTATCACGCTATCTGGCTGTCGCTACATTGACACCGTCCTGGGTCGCGCTGTATAAGTAGCGGACACTGGCGATAGAGCGGCAGCGGATCCTCTCCGAAGGAGATCAAGGGCCCACGCCGCACCATCCACCTCCGAGCGCCAACTGCGGGCGTCGCAGCGTCCAACGGACCACCACAGGAGGTGTCTCACCAATGACTGCTACCTCTCACACGCTTCCGCTCGGCGCGGATCGGATGGACGTCTTCGCGCGGACGGTCGGTGCCGCGGCACCGGAAAGCCCGTCTGAGAAGCTCGTCATCGTCCCGAAGCTCGACGACCGCGATCCGGCCGCGCATGCCTGGGCCGACGCCCGCTTCGCGGCCGACATCATGGCCGAGCATGCCCTCTTCTTCGCCCTCCTGATGCCCGAGGAGCTCGCCGCCAGGGAGCGTGCCGAGGCTCTCGAGTTCCATCGCAATTTCGGCGCGCTCCACGAGCGCCTCGGCGCTGCAGGTCTGCCGGAGCGATCAGGCGTTCAACCGTTCGTCCGGCAGTTCACCGAGATGGTCAAGCCCTTCATCGAGTACAAGGCTCGGCTCGGCGAGGCGCAGGCATCGGGGGAGCTGCGGAGCCTCGTGTGGCCGCTCTTCTTCGACCACACTCGGCATGAGGCCGAGCGATGGGAGCGGCGCCTCACGGACGTGGCCGGCGGAGAGGCCGACTTCGACCGCGCCGAGGTGGTGGCTTTCTGGGCCAACATCATGGAGGAGCACGCCCGGTTCATCGCGCACCTGCTCGATCCCGACGAGTTCGACCTCATCGACAAGGCGATGAGCGCCAGCAATGTCTTCCGCAGCATCGGCGATGACTCTGTCGGTGGGACCATCGACGCCGTGGTGCGCGAGCCGGGTGCCGTGCTCGAGTCGCTCGCGAACCACCCGGAGATCGACGCGGTCATGAGCGCCGTCCAGAGCATCCTGGACTTCAAGACCCAGGCCGTGCGGGATATCGAGGCTGGTCGGATCAAGAGCATCATCGAGCCGCGACTCGCCGATCACGTCCGCCGTGAAGCCCTGAAGTTCCTCAACGAGCTGAAGCGCGCCGTCTGACACGCGGGCCGTGGCTCAGAGCGCCGGGGCCTCCCGGTGCCGCTGGGCCTCGGCCCTGCGACGGAGCGGGAAGACGATGTCGCGGAGCACCACGTCAGCCACCGCCACCAGCGGGATGGCGATGATGCCGCCGACGATCCCGGCGATCGAGGTCCCGGCCACGACCCCGAGCAGCACCGCGATCGCCGACAGGTTGACTACCCGGCCCTGGATGTACGGCGTGATGACCGAGCCCTCGAGCTGCTGCAGCACGACGAGCCACAGGGCCATGAGCAGGGCGACGCCGGGCGAGACGGTCAGGGCGACGAGGACGATCGGCCCTCCGGAGATGAAGGCCCCGGCCAGCGGAATCGAGGCGGTGATGAAGCTCAACGCCCCGAGCGGCACCGCGAACGGAACGCCCAG
>DASVEH010000008.1:0-2863 GCA_036380655.1 Candidatus Limnocylindria bacterium
TATCGAGCTGCATCGGCGGGTGGGCAGGGGTCGTCGCAGCTGCTACCGCTGGCATCGGCCAATGCGCTGCTAGTGGTGCCGGAGGGCGTGGCAGCCACGGACCCCGAAGCGTCGTACGAGGCCCTGGTGCTGGGAGCGATCGAGTGAGCCGGCCGAGCCACCTCGACGAGGACGGCGTGCCGCGCATGGTCGACGTCGGCGCCAAGCCGGTCACGTCGCGCCGCGCCGTGGCCGCAGCGGTGGTGCGCATGCGTCCCGACGTGCTCGCGACGCTCCTCGACGCGGGTGGCCCGAAGGGGGACGCATTCGTCACCGCGCGGCTGGCCGGCATCGGGGGCGCGAAGCGAACGTCCGAGCTGATCCCGCTGTGCCATCCACTTCCGCTCGACCGCATCGATGTCGAGCTGGTCCCGGATCGCGGCGCCGGCACGGTGGCGATCCGCGCCGAGGCAGCGGCCACGGCCCGCACGGGCGTCGAGATGGAAGCGCTCACCGCCGCCTCCGTCGCTGCGCTGACGCTCTACGACATGGCGAAGGCGCTGCAGCGTGACATCGTCATCGAGCGGATCGAGCTCCTCGAGAAGTCCGGCGGCCGATCCGGCGACTACTCGCGCGAGCCCCTGGAGGCGGCCCGACATGAGGCGGTGGTCGTCACCTGCTCCAATCGATCGGCGACGGGGGAGCGCGAGGACGCGTCCGGCCCGGCCCTGGTCGAGGCTCTCCGCGATGCCGGCTTCGACGTCGCGCCCGATGCCCTCGTGGTCGCCGATGACGAGGCTGCCATCGCCGGTCTCCTGGCGAACCTGGCCGACAGCGGCCATCGGCTCATCCTGACCACGGGCGGGACGGGCCTGACCCCGTCCGACGTCACGCCGGCCGCCACCCGGCGGATCATCGAGCGCGAGGCACCCGGCCTGGCGGAGCTGATGCGGGCGGCCGGTCTCGTCTCGACGCCGATGGCCGCGCTGTCGCGCGGCGTGGTCGGGACGCGGGGGTCGTCGCTGATCGCCAACCTCCCCGGGTCGCCGAAGGGAGCCACCGAGTCGCTGGCGGCCCTGCTGCCCGTGCTGCGCCACGCCCTCGACCAGCTGGCGGGCGGCGACCACTGACCTTCTCCCGGCCGGTGACGTACCGGCCACGCGGGCACCACGCGCGGCGTGAGCGTGACCGCCGCTACCATGGCGCCGACCCATGGACGCCACCATTCCGTTCTATCCCCTGATCGTGGTGCCCGTCGCCGCGGCGGTCCTCCTGTTCTGGCGCCGCGGGCGCTGGCACCTGGCGATCCTGCGTGCCGGAAGGCCGCTCGACCGGAGCGATCGTGTCTGGGAGCGGATCAAGTCGCTGGGCGTCTTCGTCATCGGGCAGCGCCGCCTCCTCCAGGATCTAGGCCCGGGGCTCACCCACGCCTTCGTCTTCTGGGGCTTCATCGTGCTGCTGGCGACCACCGGCAACTACCTCACCAACGGGCTGGTCGAGGCCATCGTCGGCTGGCCGTTCGGCGGTTTCGCGTGGAGCGTGATCGTCTTCTTCGCCAACCTGTTCGTGGCGCTCGTGCTCGCATCGGTCGTGTACTTCGTCATCCGTCGCACGGTGACGCGCCCGGCACGCCTGGCGCTGACGCGCGACGCCTTCATCATCCTGGGGCTCATCTTCAGCATCGTGCTGACCGAGTGGATCGGCGACGCCTTCGCCTACGTCGTCGAGCCGGAGAGCCCGTCGCGCACGTGGGCCATCCTCGCCGGACCCCTCAGCGTGGCGCTGGAGGGCATCGGCGCGGAAGCCGCCTCCATCGGCTATGGCGTGATGGGCTGGGCGCACATCCTCCTCGTGCTCGGCTTCGGCGCGTACCTGCCGTACAGCAAGCACCTCCACATCATCAGCAGCGAGCCGAACGTCTACTTCCGCAACCTCGAGCCGCGCGGCGCGCTGCGCAAGATGGACCTCGAGGCCGAGCCCGCCGAGGGCGAGGAGCTGCCGGTCTTCGGCGCCAAGGGACTGCAGGACCTGACCTGGCGGCACCTGCTCGACGGCCTCGCCTGCACCGAGTGCGGCCGCTGCATGGAGTTCTGCCCGGCATCGGTGACCGGCAAGACCCTGAGTCCCAAGCACCTCATGGAGGGGCTGCGCGACCAGATCGCGGCGGCCGAGACCGCGCTGGCGGCGGCCGCATCGGCACAGCGGGCCTGGAAGGGAGGCGCGAACGGGGGAGCCGCGGCCAGCGAGGACGCGCTCCAGCTGGCCAGGGGACGTGCCGAGGAGGCGCTCACCCTGCCGCTCATGGACAACGTGATCCCCGAGGAAGCGGTCTGGCAGTGCACCACCTGTGGCTGGTGCGTCGAGGGCTGCCCGGTGCTCATCGAGCATGTCGACACCATCGTCGAGATCCGCCGCAACGCCGTCCTCGAGGAGAGCCGCTTCCCGAAGGAGCTGAACACCGCCTTCCGCAACATGGAGAACGCCGGGAACCCGTGGGGCCAGCCGAAGTCCGCGCGGCTCGACTGGGCCAAGGGCCTTGACGTCCCGGTCCTCGGGGAGGCCGATGCGCCCGCCCGATCGAACGGCCGCTCCACCCCGTGGCGCACGATCCACGAGGCGCAACCGACCCACGACGCCCTCGATGGCCGGGTCCTGTTCTGGATCGGTTGCGCCGGCGCCTTCGACGACCGCAACCGCAAGGTCGTGCGCGCCATGGCCCAGCTGCTGCGCCAGGCCGACGTGCCCTTCGCCGTCCTCGGCTCGGGCGAGACCTGCACCGGTGACCCGGCCCGCCGGGCGGGGAACGAGTACCTGTTTCAGATGCTGGCCGAGGAGAACGTGGCGACCCTGTCGGCCGCGCACGCCGAGCACGGCATCTCGACCA
>DASVEH010000009.1:0-3925 GCA_036380655.1 Candidatus Limnocylindria bacterium
GCACCGTCGTCGCCGGTGGGATCGACCGCCGGCCGGCGGTCATCGTGCAGGTCGCCGACGCGGACGACGTGGCGCGCGTCGTACGGCTGGCGGCCGAGACCGGCAGCGAGCTCGCCGTCCGCAGCGGCGGGCACAGCGGTGCCGGGCACAGCGTCACCGAGGGCGGCATCGTCATCGATCTCCGCGCCATGAAGGGGCTCGAGCTCGACCTCGAGTCCGGGACGGCCTGGGCCGAGGCCGGCCTCACGGCCGGCGAGTTCACCACGGCGGCCGCGGAGCACGGACGGGCCGTCGGCTTCGGCGACACCGGGTCGGTCGGCCTGGGCGGCATCACGCTCGGCGGCGGTGTGGGCTATCTGGTGCGCAAGCACGGCCTCACCATCGACTCGCTGCTCGCCGCCGACATCGTCACCGCCGACGGCCAGCTGCTCCGCGTGGATGCGGAGCACCACCCCGACCTGTTCTGGGCGATTCGAGGCGGCGGTGGCAACTTCGGCGTCGCGACCCGCTTCCAGTACCGCCTCGCTGAGCTGGACGGCATCGTGGGCGGCATCCTCGTCCTGCCTGCCACCGCCGACACGGTCGCAGGCTTCATCGCCGCCGCCGAGGCGGCGCCCGAGGAGCTGTCGACCATCGCGACCGTGATGCCGGCTCCGCCGATGCCGTTCCTCCCCGAGGAGGTCCACGGACAGCTGGTCATCCTCGGCATGCTTGCCTACGCCGGCGGCGCCGAGGCCGGAAATGAGGCGATCGCGCCGTTCCGCGCCCTCGCCACGCCGCTGGCCGACCTCGTGAAGCCGATGCCCTACCCGGAGATGTACCCGCCGCAGGACGACTCCTACCACCCGACGGCGTCCGCGCTCAACCTCTTCGTCGAACGCGTCGACCGCGAGGTGGCCGAGACGATCCTCCAGTACCTCGAGGCGTCGGACGCATCGATGCGCGTCGCGCAGCTGCGCGTGCTGGGCGGAGCAATGGCACGGGTCCCCCAGGACGCGACCGCCTACGCCCATCGGTCCCGCCGGATCATGGTCAACGTGGCCGCCTTCTACGAGGGCGCCGATGATCGCGTGGTCCGAGAGGCCTGGGTCGCCGACTTCGCCGCGGCGCTTCGCGACGGGGACACGGGCGCCTACGTGAACTTCATCGCCGACGAGGGACCGGAGCGGGTGCGCGACGCCTACCCCGGCGCCACCTGGGACCGGCTCGTCGAGATCAAGCGCCGATACGATCCGACCAACCTGTTCCGGCTCAACCAGAACGTCTCGCCCCAGCCGGCCGGAGAGTAGAGTTCCGCGCGTGACCGATGAATCCCGGGTCGTCCAGCGGACGTACCTGCTCCTCATCCTGCTGACGACCCTGGCGGCCTCGTTCATCTGGGGGATCAACACCCTCTTCCTGCTGGATGCCGGGCTCAGCAACACCGAGGCGTTTGCCGCGAACGCGTTCTTCACGCTCGGACAGGTCATCTTCGAGGTCCCGACCGGGGTGGTGGCCGATACGCGCGGCCGGCGATTCTCGTTCATGCTCGGCGCGGGCACGCTCCTGGCGGCCACGCTCCTCTACCTGGTCATGTGGAACCTGCAGGCGCCGTTCTGGGGTTGGGCGCTCTCCTCGATGCTGCTCGGGCTCGGGTTCACCTTCTTCTCCGGCGCCACCGAGGCGTGGCTGGTGGACGCGCTGGCCGCCACTGGCTTCAGCGGCAACCTGGAGTCGGTCTTCGGCCGCGCCCAGGTGGTGGGCGGCGGGGCGATGCTGGTCGGCTCGGTCGGCGGTGGCTTCATCGCCCAGGCCACCGACCTGGGCGTGCCGTACATCGTGCGCGCCGCGATGCTGGGCGTGACCCTCGTCGTGGCCTGGTGGTTCATGCGTGACCTGGGGTTCACCCCCCAGCGGGGCGTGACGCCGGTGACGGCGGTGCGGACGGTGCTCCACGGGGCCATCGACGGCGGGCTGCGCAACCGGCCCGTCCGCTGGCTCATGCTGGCTGCCCCGTTCACGACGGGGGTCGGGTTCTACGCCTTCTACGCGCTCCAGCCCTACCTGCTCGAGCTGTACGGCGACCCCAGCGCGTATGGAATCGCCGGCCTCGCGGCGGCCGTGGTGGCAGCGGCGCAGATCCTCGGTGGCCTCACCGTTCCCTGGGTGCGGCGGCTCTTCAAGCGCCGGACCGATGCGCTGATCCTGGCCTCGGTGCTGACGGCGGCGCTGCTGGCGCTCATGGGCCTCACCAGCAGCTTCGTGCTGGCCCTCGCCCTGATGACTGCCTGGTGCCTCATCTTCGCCATGGAGTCGCCGCTGCGGCAGGCGTTCATCAACGGGCTGATCCCCTCGCAGCAGCGCGCGACGGTCCTCTCGTTCGACTCGCTGATGGGCTCCACCGGTGGCGTCGTGATCCAGCCGGTGCTGGGACGGACGGCCGATGCGTTCGGGTATCCGGCCTCCTACGTCGTGGCGGCCGGCATCCAGGCGCTCGCCCTGCCGTTCGTGCTGCTGGCCCGGCGCGAGAATGCCTCCTCGGACCCGATCGACCGCGAGCTGGAGGCCGAGCCCGGGCCCTCCCCCGCCTAGGGGCCGAGGCGCGCAGAGCGCGCCTCGAACGGCTTGACCTCGTCCGGCAGGATGCGGAGGATGCCGCCGCCGTGCTCGCGATCGAGCAGCCACACGCTGTCGAGCCCGGCCTTCGCCTCGGTGAATCCCTCCGGCAGACCGTACAGAGCCGCGACGTCGCCACTCTCGCTGTGGAACACGAGGAGTGCCCCGGTGCTGCTCGGCATCCAGAGGCCGCCATTGGCCGCCACCGGCTTCCCGACTTCCAGTTCGAACTCCCAGCTCAGGACGGGCAGGTGCTGCTTGCTGTCGAGCAGCGTCAGCCGGTCGCCAAGCTCATCGAGGGCCCAAACCCCACGTTCGTCGATCGCCACGCCGCCATTGACGTGCTCGGCCGGCACGCGCTCGATCTCTCCGGACGCGACCTCGATCCTGAGCAGCTCGTCGGCGATGTCCGCGCTGACCCAGGCGACTCCGTCCGCCAGTGCCATGTCGGTCGCTCCATAGCCGAGCTCGATCGGGTCGCCCGCCTCGTTCGTCCCGGGATCGATGGGGATGATCGTGCCGTTCACGCGGTCCAGGGCCCACACACCTGCCTCTGCCGCGTCCGCCATCGACCAGATCGACGTGGCGAGCGGCAGGTCTATGACCGCGAGCACCGCCCCGCTGGCCGGATCGATGCGCACCAGCTCGCTGGTGAGATCGTCCCCACTGGCCACCCACAGCGAGCCGGCCGAGTAGGCCAGCATGCAGGGCAGGATCTCGAGCGGCACGACCCGCGCGACCTCGTTGGTGGCCGGGTCGATCTCGGCCAGGGCACGATCATCCGGGAGAGAGACCCAGACCGAGGTGTCGGTGGCGGTCAGGTCACAGGCACGGATGTCCGGCACGTGGGCGACGAGCTGATCGCCGAGGTCGGCGATCGGTGGCAGCTCCACGCGTTCGGGCGGCCCGAGGAGGCTGCCGGTACTGGGCGCCACGCTCGGCTCGCTGGACGGCACGGACGCGGGCGGCCGGGTCGATGCGGGCGGGTCGGACGAGGGTTCCGATGCCGCCGGGGAGCATGCCGCGAGGGCGAGCACCAGTGCTGCCGGGCGAGCGAGGATCCGTCTGCGAACGGCGATGCGGAACACCCGCACCTCCCAATGGGGTCGTCCGCTCAGCGACCATGCAGGGCGTGTGCCACTCGGCGTGGCCGCCGAATCAGCGGGCGAGCCGCTGGACGACTTCCATGATCGATGGGCCGCCGTAGCGAGTCGCGAGGGCCGCGGCCAGGTCGGCCCCGGCGGCCGTCCCGACGATCGCCACCGTGACGTCCTCGGCGGGCAGGTGGATCAGCACGCTGGTGGTCGTGTAGAGCAGCCCGGAATGCCCC
>DASVEH010000010.1:0-5146 GCA_036380655.1 Candidatus Limnocylindria bacterium
CGCCGTCAGGTCCGCGGTCGAGGCGAATCCCCAGCCGGAGCCGATGAGCGCGCGAACGCCGATCCCGACCGAAGCCTCCTGGCTCAGCTCCTCGATCTCGCCGTTGCGGGCGGCCATCGACTCGTGCCGGCGATCCATGACGCGGGCATCGGCATAGCGAGCGCCGGCGGCGAGGGCCGCCTCGACGGCGGCTTCGGCGTAATCGAACATCGATCAGATGGTAGTGCGGATCGACGGAGGCATGCGATCGACGACCCGCGGTCGCTGAGGGTGGCCGACCCCGTCAAGCCTCCCGCCGACTGCACGACTCCACAACTGCACGATGTCACGACATCACGCGGGAGGCCTGATGGGCTCGATTGCGTCAGCTCCGGGTCGGCTCAGTCCGTTCGCCCTGGTCCCGCCGCGATCCCGCCGCCCGGTCGGTGTGCCGCGTCGGCGCGCTCGATCGGCTCCTGCCAGTTGATCTCGGTGATGCGGCCCGGCGGAAACTCGCCATCGGCGGGAACGATCCCCTCTTCGGCCTCGAGCGGAATCCCGATCGGCGCCACCAGGTACCGCCCCGCCAGGCGTCGCGCCTCCCGATCGAGTGCGAACCCCGCCTTGGCGCGGTGGAAGGTTACGGTCACGTCCGCGGCGACCACCGGAGTCGAGCGCGCGCCGCCGGTCAGGTCGACCCGGGTCGGTGTGTCGACCGCCAGCACCGCGATCGGCCGGCCGGCGGCCTGCGCATGGGTGCGGGTGGCGTTGACCAGGTCGACCGCCGTCGAGATCGGCTCGCGCAGAGGACCGGAAGCACCCGACCCGAGCAGCGCGTCGACGACGAGCGTCGCCTCGGCGATCCGCTCGCGCAGCCGGAGGAGCAGCTCCGGGGTGGGCGCCACGAACAGCTCGAGCGACCCCGAGGCCGCCATCGCCTGGAGCACGTTCCAACTGTGGCCGGAGGCCCGGCCGGAGAGCTTCGAGGCATCGGCGACGAGGATGGCGAGCACGCGCCGGCCGGTGGCGGCCAATCGGCGGGCGACGACGAACCCGTCGCCACCGTTGTTGCCCGGCCCGCACAGCACCACCACCAGGGGTGGGCGCACGAGCGGGCCGGCCGGGCCGCGGACGCGCTCGACCAGGCGTCCGAGCTCGGCGTGCGCGACCTCGGCAACCGCGGCGCCTGCCGACTCCATGAGGGCATCCTCGGCGAGCCCGAGCTTCTGGGCCGCCTCATCGATGCGCGCCATCTCGTCGGCGCCGATGAGAACGGGGACGCCGCGCTCCGCGCGCGCGGCCGGATCGGTCACAGAACTACGGCAGCGTCATCAGGTAGGCGACGATGGCGTCGATCTGCTCGGGCGAGAGCTGCTCGCCGAAGGCCGGCATTCCGCCGCGGTCGAGCCCCTCGGTCTCCGGGGTGGTGCCGTCGATCCACAGCCCGATCCAGTCGTCGGGGTGCTCGGCGGCGAGATCCTGGAGATTCTCGCTCACCGGCCCCTCGGCGACGCCGTGCAGGCTGGGGAAGCTGGCCTGCCCGCCGAGATCGGGCCCGTGGCAGGCGGCGCACTGCGCGTCGGCGACGAGCGCCTCGCCGACGGCCGGGTCCGCGTCACCGCCGCCCGAGGCGGCCGGAGCGCTGGCCCCCGGGATGGCGAACGGCGGATTCTCGCCGACCAGGTTCGAGGCGAGGTACACGCCTCCGACCAGGAAGATGAAGACGGTCAGGCCGATCGCCCACGGCGGCAGGCCGCGGGAGCGCGTCTCGATCGGAGTGTGGACGGTCATCGGCTCAGTGCCCCGCCGCCGCGGCGGTGGAGCCGCCCGGGACCGTGTACTCGGCGCGCGCGCCGGCGGTGTACATGAGGAACAAGTTCACCACCGCGGCGAGCCCGGCCAGCGCCACCATGCCGAACCCGAGGAAGGCGAGCGCGCGATAGGCCCAGACGCCCTGCTCGACGGCATCGGGGGCCGTTCCCTGGCCGAGCAACGATCCTTCCGCGAGGCCGCCGCCCATCAGCGCCAGCCCGGCGACGGTCACTCCCGCGAAGGCGAGCCACAGCTGCGAGCCCGAGAGGAAGTTGCCGCCCCACGATCGGCGCAGGATGCGAGGAAGAGCGTGCTCGGCGAGCGCGAAGGCCGCGAACGTGAAGGTGCCGTACGTCGACCACAGGAATACGCCGCGCGCCCAGTCGGTCCTGCCGACGAGCTGGTCGACCACACGCAGCGCGGCGATCGCCTCGAGCAGGCTGGCGGCGAAGAGGAACGCGAGCGAGACGAGCGCGAAGGCGGCCGCCCCGGTGCCGAAGGCGAGGGTCCAGCGGCCCTGCATCGTCTGCATGAGGTTGATGACCGTCAGCGAGGCCGGGACGAGGAGGAGCATGGAGGCCACGACGCCGACACTCGTGATCGCGTACGGGATGCTGGGGTCGGCGACGGCGCCCAGGCCCGCGACCGGCGCGAGCACCAGCCAGGTCAGGAAGCTCAGCATGCCGAGGCCGGCATAGGCGAGCGGCTGCCCGGTCGCGCGAGGGACGACGTAGTGGAGGCCCGCATAGGCCATCCCCAGCAGCCAGAGCAGCGGGATGCCGCGCTCGATATAGGCGGAGGCGAGCGCCACCGGGAGGTCGTCGAGGTCCAGGAAGAAGTCGAGCAGGCCGAGGCCGGCGTTCAGGCTTACCAGCCCGAGCAGCGAGAGGAGGGCCACGCCGGCGAACCAGAGGCTGACGTAGGTGGTGCGCAGGGACGCCGCGACGGTCGCGAAGAAGGCCCCGGTGACCATCAGCGCGCCGAGCGCGAGGCCACCGTCGATGAGCCAGGGGAAGGCCGTCAACGGGGCGTTGGGGCCGAGGTCGAAGACGTACAGGGCCGCGATGCCACCCATCAGCGACAGGTTCCAGATGGCGAGACCGCCATTCATGGCCGCCTCCATGGCCAGTCGCCGGCCGAGGAGGCGAGGCGTCATGAAGGCGACGGCAGCGAAGCCGGCATTCGTCAACCAGCCGTAGACGGTCGCATTCATGAACGCATAGTCCACGCGACGCGCGTCGAAGGTGAAGGCGAGGTCGAACAGGCCGAGCCCGATCGAGAACGTGAAGTCGACCAGCCTCAGACCGATGGCCAGCAGACCGAGCCCGGTGGCGATCGCCAGCCAGAGCGCGGCGGCCACGAAGAATCCGGTGGCCGCGCTGTCGGGACCATCGGGAATGAGCTTCCGACGGCGCTTCGGCGGCACGTCGTACGGGCGCAGTTTCTTCGGATTCACCGTCATCGGGCGCGTTCACCCTCCTGGGGGCTCGCTCGGACCGGAGTAGGCCGCCGCATTGTACCGAACCGAACGATCGGCGAGCGCCGGAGCGGGTGCGCCTCGAGCCAAATGCGCCAACAACACGAAAGCCGCCCGGCGGGGGGCGGCTTTCGATCTCGTATGCGTGGTTGCGGGGGACGGATTCGAACCGCCGACCTTCGGGTTATGAGCCCGACGAGCTACCACTGCTCCACCCCGCGACCGCCCATGGTAGTGGTGGCCGCGGGTCCGGTCAAACGAGCGTCAGCCGCGCCTGCGCAGGATCGAGCGCAGCACGAGCAGCGCGACGATCGCGACCAGCTGGCCGCCCAGCACGATCCGGTTGACGTCGAGAGCCGGCTCCCAGCTCACCTTGCCCTCGCGCACGACGTACGCCCCGGCCGGCTTCGCGCTGAGCCCGAAGCCTCCACCGCCGTTCTCCGCGGCGTCCCCGCCACCGCCACCGCCGCCGCGCACCTTCGCGGCGGGGATGATCAGCAGGCCGTCGCGCTCGATCGGCTCCGCGAAGACGGTGCGCGCCGTCATCGCGTCGCGCACACCTGTCAGCATCTCGTCGATCTTCATCGGTCCATGTGCCTCCTGGGTACCAGTCTGGGCGTGCGGCATCGACTCGTCTAGCTCGGCCGATGCGCCCCCGGCTCCATCTCCACCCGCGCATGGTGGATGCCATGGCGGTCCAGCAGCGAGAGGTACGGATCGGGATCGAAGGCCTCCGGGCCGAGGACACCGGCACCCGTCCAGGCTCCCTCGGCGAGGAGCTCCATGGCGATGACCGGGTTGAAGCCGGTCTGCCAGCCGACCACCTGGAGGTGGTGCTTTGCCCAGATCTCCTCCGCATCGGCCATCTGGTAGGCGAAGGTCTCTCGTGGCCGCCCGTCCTTCGTGCCGAGGACCCATGTGCCGACCACGGCACGGCCCCGGAACCTGTCACCCAGGCTGATCGGGTCCGGCGTGATGGCGGCCAGCACGTCGCGAGGCGCCACCTCGACGCCCTTCACGCGGACTGGATCGGTGCGGTCCATGCCGAGGGCGTGGATGGTCTTGAGCTTGTCGATGAATTCGGTGCCTAGCGCGTACTTGAAGGTGGCCTTGCGAGTCTCGAGCCAGCGCGGGATCAGCAGGACCTCCTCGTGCTCGACGTTCACGCACTCGACCGGACCGATCCCCTCCGGGAACGGGAACGACTCCGGCGCGCTGAACGGCTCGGTCGTGTGCCAGGCGCCGTCCTCCCAGATGACGGGCGGATTGAGGCACTCCTCGATGGTGGTCCAGATGCTGAAGACGGGCGCGAAGGCGAAGCCGGGAATCTCGAGATCGCCGCCATCGCGGACGTG
Source organism: Candidatus Limnocylindria bacterium (assembly GCA_036380655.1). Classification (GTDB taxonomy): domain Bacteria; phylum Chloroflexota; class Limnocylindria; order QHBO01; family QHBO01; genus JACDBZ01. The sequence goes on from DASVEH010000010.1 coordinate 4,624, forward strand.
GATCTCGTGGACCTCGTCGAAGGCGTGCTTCGCCGCGTGGGCGGCAAAGACATCGGTCAGGCCGGGGTCCATGCCCATCCCGACGAGGGCCAGCCTGCCGCGATCTTCCCAGGCGGAGGCCATCGCGAACTGCTCGTCGCCCAGCTTGACGCCGGGGACCTCAAACGGTCGCTCCGGGTGCGGCTTCGAGAGGCTGACCGCCATGTCCATGTAGTTCGCATCGGCCTCGAGGGCGCCGGTGAAGATGGGCATCACGAACTGCGGGTCGACCGCGTTCATGACCAGGTCCGCCCGGTGCGCCCGCGCGAGCTCGGTGATGGCCGATGCGTCCCGGGCGTCGACCTTGACGCCGGTGAAGCGTGGGGCGCCACCCAGCGCATCGGCGAGGGTGCGGGAGCGGGATTCGTCGTAGTCGGCGAGGACGAGGGCTTCGCACCAGTCGTGTGCGGCCGAGAGTCGGGCGATTGCCTCGCCGACCGTTCCGACCCCGATGAGCAGGACTCGCATGGATCACCTTGCGTGC
>DASVEH010000011.1:0-3962 GCA_036380655.1 Candidatus Limnocylindria bacterium
CGTCCTGCTGGTCGACCTCGACCTCCAGTTCGGACAGGTGGCCACCCACCTCAACCTGTCGCCACGCTACGACATCGGGGGCCTGGCGAGCGACGAGCAGGCCCTCTCCGATCCCGAGCTGGCGAAGATGTACCTGACGACGCACTCGTCGGGCCTCGTCGTCCTCGCGGCACCGACGCGGCCGGAGGCCGACTTCCGGGTCACCGTCGAGCATCTGCAGCGCATCTTCGAGCTGATGCGGCCGTCCTTCGACCACATCATCGTCGACCTGGGCAGCCGCCTCGATCCGCGCGCGGTGTGGCTCCTGGAGCAGGCCGACGCGCACGTGTTCGTGCTCTTCCCGGAGATCGCGGCCCTGCGCGCGATGAGCCTGCTGATGACCTTCCTGGCCGAGACCACGCCGCTCCAGGCGCGCGCCGCCATCGTCGTCAACCATGTCTTCCCGAAGGAGCTCCTCAAGACCCGCGACGTGGAGAATCTGCTGCGCACGAAGCCAGCCGCCGAGGTGCCCTACACCGAGGTGGAGATGATCCGATCGGTCAACGAGGGGGTGCCGCTCGTCATCGGGCGGCCGGCATCGCCGGCGACGCTCGCCATGCGACGCGTGGCGCAGGCGGTCATCGGCATCGAACAGCAGCAGTCCGCATCGGTCAAGAAGCCGCGACGTCGGAAGATCTTCGGCCGTCGCTGAGCCTGGTGCCGGAGGAGGGACTCGAACCCCCATGCCTTGCGGCCGCCGGGTTTAAGCCGGCTGCGTCTGCCATTCCGCCACTCCGGCTCTGAGGGCGGCGCCAAGCGTACCGCACGTCGGCGCGACCCAAGACATTCGTCCGATTGAGCCCTCGCCCGATCCCCGGGTATGCTGCGCCGGTCGATCTCGAGCCAGCTGGGGGGAGTCCGGGTGTTCATCGGAGGGTCACGCGCGCGCCGCGGCGGTCGGCTGCTGCTGGCGGCCATGCTCGTCGTCGTCGGGACGGCCGTGCCTCCCTCGCACGCCGAGGCGAGCTCGGCAACGGTGGACCGGCTGTGGGGATCCGACCGATACGCCACCGCGGCCGCCATCAGCAGCGCGGTCTTCACGCCGGGCGTGGCCGTCGCCTTCATCGCGACCGGCACCAACTTTCCCGATTCGCTGGCCGGCGGTCCCGCCGCGGCACGCCGCAAGGCTCCCATCCTGCTGACGGCTCCGCGAGACCTGCCGCAGGCGACCCGCTCCGAGCTCGCCCGCCTCAAGCCGGCCAGCATCGTCATCCTCGGCGGACCGGGCGCCGTCTCCGACGTCGTCAGGAACCAGCTCGACACGTACACCACCGGAAGCGTGACTCGCCTTGCGGGGCGCGACCGCTTCGCCACCGCCGCGGTCATCAGCGCACGCCACTTCGGGGCCGGCGCACCGGTTGCCTACGTCGCCACCGGGCGAAGCTTCCCCGATGCGCTGACCGCCGGCGCGGCCGCCGGCGCGAAGGGCGGGCCTGTCCTGCTGGTCGACACCGATGCCATCCCCTCCGCCGTGCGCTCGGAGCTGACCCGTCTGCGTCCGGCGCGGATCGTGGTCGTGGGCGGCGCCGCGGTGGTGAGCAATGCCGTCCTGGTCGGCCTCCGCGCATACACGACCGGCAACGTGGGCCGTCAATCGGGCGCGGACCGATTCGCAACGGCCGCCGCGATCAGCGCGGGGGCGTTCTCGAAGGCCTCGACCGTCTACCTGGCCAATGGCCTCGGGTTCGCCGATGCCGTTGCCGGCGTGCCGGCGGCCGCCATGGCCGGCGGACCGCTGCTGCTCGCGACGCGGACCGGCCTTCCGCCGGCGACCTTCGCCGAGCTTCGTCGGCTCGATCCCTCCCGCGTGGTGCTGCTCGGTGGGGACGCGGTGCTCTCCGGGTCGCTCGCCTCGGCGATTCGCGATGCCACGGCCCTAACCCGCGTCGGTCCGCACGTCTTCCGGACGGATCGCTACACCCTGCAGGCCGTGCCGGAGGAGCTGCTCGCGTACAACAGCGCCAGGCTGGTGGCGATCTACGGCAACCGGGACGCCAGCGGCGCCTTCATCTACAAGCACACCGATGGGAGGTGGTACGACCACCCGGTGGGCCAGGCGCAGTACGTGGTCAACATGCTGCGCAATTACCGCCTGAAGCCAGATCAGGTCTACCTCGACCTCGCCATCGCCAACGCCGATCGGCTTCTCGATCGCGCCGTGCGCCACGGCGGGGCTCTCTTCTTTCCCTATTCGTTCGACTTCGGTCTGCACGGCCGCGGCACCATGAACGCGCCGTGGTACTCGGGCATGGCCCAGGGCATCGCGCTGAGCGGCTTCGTGCGGCTGTACGAGGTCACCGGCAACGACCGCTGGCTCCAGGCCGCCCACGACACCTTCGCCTCGTTCAAGGTCCCCCGCCAGGCCGGGAAGCCGTGGTTCGCGGTCGTCGAGAACGGCAACCTCTGGTTCGAGGAGTACCCGTGGACGCCGTATGACCACACGTTCAACGGCCACAATTTCGCGACCTACGGCGTATACGACTACTGGCGACTGACAGGCAGCGCGGAGGCCGAGCAGCTGACGATCGGCGGCATCACAACCGCCCAGCGAGTCTCCGCCACCGTGCGGGTTCCGGGCGGCATCAGCCAGTACTGCATCGCGCAGAGCTGCCTCGATCGCAGGGTGCGCAACAGCAACTACCACCTCACCCACATCGGTCAGTTCATCCAGCTCTATCGGTACACGCGCAGCGAGAGCTTCGCCCGCCTGGCGGACACCTTCACCGCCGACAACCCGAACTTCCGGGTCGGCGGCACCACGGTCTTCAAGGCGGGCACCCACGTGGGCTACCAATTCGACAGCGCCGGCGTCGGCAGCCAGGACCGATCGCTGACCCTCGCCTCGTCCAGCAATGCGCCGTACGCGCAGCGGACCGTCCCCTACGGATGGATCCGGCCGGGAAACGGCATCTGGTTCTACATCAGCGACGGGTACTTCGAGGGCAGCTGGATCCGCGAGTCATCCAGCGCGTACGCACGCGGCTTCGTCGACCGGCTGGAGTACTACTGGCAGCGGCCGCTGGGCGTCGGCTCGGGCACGCGCACGGGCTACCAGTTCGACGCCAACGGCACGGTCACCGCCACCAAGGCGACGAGCACGGCCGCGACGACATGGCACTACACCTCGCGCGCGAAGATCAACGGCAAGGCCGCCGTGCTCCTCAGCTCGGGCCCGCTGGCCGGGTTCTGGCTCCCGATCGCGAGCTCCGCCACCGGCGGGCTCAGCGCCGCCAGCGAAGACCTTCGATCCGACGACATGGCGACCGGCGAGCTGGCTCCGAGCGAGGTGTCCGCGACCACCGAGGCCGTTCCGCCGCGCCCGCCCTCACAGCCGGAGGATCCGCTCATCCCGCCGCCGATGCCCGGCCAGCAGGAGCTGGGCCCGGTGGACGGACCCTGACCGACATCGGCGTCGCCTGCGGGGTTTAGGCCGATTCGGCTGCCCGCTTCATGCCCTCGGCTTCCAGGTTCATGTAGCGGTTGGTCAGCTTCCTGTAGAACAGGGCGATGATCGGAATGAGGAAGCCGCGCATGTCGAGTGTCAACGTGAGGCGTGCCCGGCCGTCTCCCAGCGCTTCGACGCGGTGGCCGGCGACGCTGGTGGTGCCGCTCGTCTTCTGCGTCCACTCGAAGTAGGACGGCGCATCCCAAACCGTGATGTCCCAGGTGCCCTCGGGTAGCTTCGGCTGCTTGAGCCGCACGCGGCTGCCTTTGGTGATCGGCGCCGGCGTCAGGAGCTCGACGACGTCGACGGTCTCGATGAGCTGCGGCCAGACCTCGAGGGCGCTGAGCACGTCCCAGACGCGCTGCTGAGGAGCATCGATCTCTATCGACTTCTCAAAGCGCATGTCGGGCGCTCTGCTCAGACGGAACCAGGGCGTTGGACATGGGCGCAGCCTAGCCGGGCTTCTGCTGCGTCACAG
>DASVEH010000012.1:0-2032 GCA_036380655.1 Candidatus Limnocylindria bacterium
GGCTGCCTTCAGCGGAACCTCCTGCTCGAGCCGGAAGCCGGGCCGGAAGAACTCGAAGGCGTCGATGTGCGGGCGTCGTGCCGCGATGACGGCACCAAAGGCGGCGAAGGACGTCAGCCGCGGGACCGCCAGGTAGTCCGCCCAACGGCCCCAGTTCTCGGTCTCATCCACCAGTGTCTCGCCGAGATCGAACACCACCCAACGCTGCTCGCCCGCCATACGCTCGATCCTGCATGGCTGGACGCCAGCGTGGGCTCGAGCGACATGAGGATGCCCGGTTGGCGCCCCGAAGAACGAACGCCGAGCGGGACACGAGATCGGGTCGCCGCCCTGGGTGGCATCGACCGGAGGGGATCCCCGTGTGGGACGGCCCGGGCAACCGCGTCAATGGCGTCGCACATCATGAGCGTGGCGGTCGAGCGAGCGATGGTGGCGGGTGAGGAGGTTCAAGGCGCCGACCGCCTCCGCGTTGTTTGGGACGCTCGCCGCCGGTCAGGGCCACAGCGCCCGCTCGAAAGGCGTTTTCGAGCGGGTTCTCGGCGTGCGTGTGATCGCGGGTAGTCGGGGCGAGGAGGGCGACCGTGCATCCGTCGCAGGTGCGGGCGATCTCCGCCCGCCCGCATCTGGGCATCGGTGGGGCCGTCCACCACATGGCGGGGAACGTCCGATGCGTCGAGGCGCTGGCGAGGAATCGCGTCGCGGTCGGACGGATCTCGACCTCGCCATAGGTGGCGGCGGTGGGCGCTCGGCCCGGGCGATCGCGGCATCCAGCTCGGGTATGTCGATCACGCAGGTGCCGTCGAGCTGCCCGTTCGTGTCGGGAAAGGGTCGTCCTGCATGAGCAGGTCACCGGTCTTGCGATTGATCGCCGCTGCGGCCGAGCGGGGCAGCACCTCGGTGGAGAGGAGCTCGCCGGCGTCGCGGGAGGTGGTCGGCGTCCAGATGGTGTCAGGCAGCGACAGCTCCCCGCAGCTCAGCCGCCCCCGGACCGTGGAGCTCGCCGATCCGGACCGTGCGTCCGGTGAGCAGGAGGAACAGGTCGGTTATGGATCCGGTGATTTCTGGGCCGCTGCCGGTCGACCAGGTGTAGTCGGTGGCGGTGAGCCGGAATCCGGCGAGCGGCAAGGACCGAAAGACCTTCGCCTTGCCGCGCCCGTGGTAGGACAACACGCGATTCGCTGCCTCGGCCACCTCGAGGGCAGGTATGTCGACGTGGCGGCCGAGTGGGATGCACATATCGAGGGTGTGGCCGATGGCGTCGATGAGCGACTCGCGGCAGGTCAGGCCCGGGAACAGACGGTGCACCCCGACCACCTGGGCAAGCCGGTCGGTCAACTGGTCGGTGTCGTAGCGTCGAGCCAGTTCGATCGAGCCTTCCCGGATCACGTGGTTGTTTCCGCCCGGATGCCGGATAGCGAGCCCCACCAGCTGCGGCAACCCAAGGAGCGGCATCGTCAAGTGCGCCGCCACGTCGCGAACCGTCCATCGATCGCACAACGAGGGCGTGTCCCACTCGGATTGGCTCAGGCCGCTCACCAGCACCACGATCGCGTGACGGCGTCGGTCCACAGCCGACCAAACCTCGGTGTCGTCCACGGCGTGTCCTTCCGCGGTAGCCGGATCTAGTACGATAACGATACTACAACTAGTCCTGCATTCGTACTACCCGGAAGGCCATCCTTGGACCGCCAGATCCCGTCCAGCCTGCTCATGTTCATCAGTTACCGCGCTGCCGAGGACCGGATCTTCGCAGCGGTCGCCGAGGCTGGGTACGGCGACGTCACGCGCGCTCAGGCTCGACTGCTCGCCGGCATTGACCCCGGCGGCACTCGGCTGGTGGTCCTCGCTCAGCGGGCACGGATCGCCAAGCAGACCGCCCTGAGCCTGGTGAACGCCCTGGAGTCGGCCGGCTACGCGGAACGGGTGCCGGACCCCACCGACGGCCGCGCGCGGTTGATCCGGCTGACCGCACGTGGACAGAGCGGGTTGCCGCACGCCAGGGCGGAGGAAGCACGGATCGAGACCGAGTGGG
>DASVEH010000013.1:0-14549 GCA_036380655.1 Candidatus Limnocylindria bacterium
CGGGAGCTCGCCGACGCGGGCGTCGACCAGTTCAACATCTATCTGATGAACGGCGACGAGGAGTCGGTGCTGGAGACCTACGGCCGGGAGATCATCCCGGCGATGCGGGCGAGCTGACGCCTCATGCGACTCGCGTAGGACTCGGTAGGTACCGTCCGCCCTGCCGATCTGACCGATCGGGTGATGGCGTTCCGGCACCGCGTCCGGGAGACTTGGCCACATAGCCCGAATCCCCAGCCGATCGTCGGAGGTAGACGCCCGTGCCCAGCTTCCTGAAGCGCCGCGACCCGTTCTGGGAGGACGGCCGAGGCGCCCGTCGCGTCCGGACCCAGCAGAAGATCGTGCGGTTCGGCGTGCTCCTCATCGCCGTGACCCTGGTCGCCGTCGTCGTCACCCGCCTGCCTGCCGTCGACCCGAGCTTCCTCACCGGCGACGCGGGCCGGCCGATCATCGGCGGGGTGCTCCTGGCGCTTCTCGCGTCGTGCATCCTCGTCGGCCTCGCCAAGATGCGGCACACCGACCAGTACTGATCGCGGGCGGCAAGTTCGCCGCCGAGTTTCGGCGGATGCCCGCGAGGCGAGCGTACGTCCGCGCAGTGAGCATCAGGACGGCGCCTCGGAGCGCGCTGGCAGCGATAGTTTCGGCAACTGCAGCACGCTGCGAGCAGGCGCTGACAATTCCTCGCCCAGTGCTCGCTGGACGGGCGAACGCCGAAAACCGGCCATCCCCGCTGAACGGCGGCGCGCGACAGCGCCGCGCCCCGGCCGGCACCCGCTTCGCTACGATGGTGGCCCTGAATTCCGGTCCCCATGACGTCGCGGGAGGGCTGCCGCCGATGCGCACACTCATCACGAACGGGACGATCGTCACCGCCGACGGCTCGCACGACGCCGACATCCTGATCGACGGCGAGACGATCGCGGCGATCGGCAGCGGGCTCGAGGCGGCCGGTCTGAGCGCGGACGAGGCGATCGACGCCAAGGGCCGCTACGTGATTCCCGGTGGCATCGACGTCCACACCCACATGGAGCTGCCGTTCGGCGGCACGTTCGCCAAGGACACGTTCGAGACCGGCACCCGGGCGGCGGCCTTCGGCGGCACAACGACGATCGTCGACTTCGCCGTTCAGTCGCGGGGCAAGTCGCTCCGCGAGGGCCTCGACGCCTGGCACGCCAAGGCCGAAGGCAACGCGGTCGCCGACTACGGGTTCCACATGATCATGAGCGACGTCAACGACGACACCCTCAGGGAGATGGACCAGCTGGTCGAGGAAGGCGTCCCCGATTTCAAGCTGTTCACCGCCTACCCGGGCGTCTTCTACAGCGACGACGGGGCAATCTTCCGGGCGATGCAGCAGACCGGCAGGAACGGCGGCCTGATCATGATGCACGCCGAGAATGGCATGGCGATCGACATCGTCGCGGCCGACCTCGTGAACGACGGCAAGACCGACCCGCTCTACCACGGCATCGCCCGCTACCCGATCTTCGAGGGCGAGGCGACGAACCGCGTCATCCGGCTTGCCGAGGCGGCCCAGGTCCCGGTTTACATCGTCCACCTCTCGGCCCGCGACGCCCTCAACGCCGTCCGGGACGCGCGCGATCGCGGCTCGCAGGCCTTCGCCGAGACCTGTCCGCAGTACCTCTTCCTCTCGATCGACGACATGGGCAACGGCTTCGAGGGCGCGAAGTACGTCTGCTCGCCGCCACTGCGCCCCCCCGAGCACGCCAACGAGCTGTGGAAGGGCCTCGCCAAGGACGACCTCCAGGTGGTCTCGACCGACCACTGCCCGTTCGACTTTCACGGCCAGAAGGACCTCGGGGAGGGTGACTTCCGCAAGGTCCCGAACGGCCTGCCGGGCGTCGAGGACCGGGTCAACCTGCTCCACTCCGGCGGCGTCGCCGATGGCTACCTGACCCCGAATCGCTGGGTCGATGTCATCAGCACCTCGCCCGCCCGCATGTTCGGCCTCGAGGGACGGAAGGGCGTCGTGGCGGTCGGGGCCGATGCGGACCTCGTCATCTACGACCCGAGCGCGAAGCACACGATCAGCGCGAAGTCGCATCACATGGACGTCGACTACTCCTGCTACGAGGGGCGTGAGGTGACCGGCAGGGCGGAGATCGTGCTGTCGCGGGGCAAGGTGATCGTGGACGGCGACGAGTGGCTCGGCGCCGCGGGAGACGGCCGCTTCCTGAAGCGCACACCGACCGGGGACCTGCTGTCCCGGACCTGACTCGGCCGGCCCCGCGGCAAGTGCGCCATGGGCGCCACTGGGCGTTTCGGCGATGGGCGTCTAGACTGCTCGGGCTGCAGTTCCCACAGGAGATCCCCTTGAAGCGCATTTCGATCCTGCTCATCGCGCTGCTCGCGTTCGTCGTGGCCGCGTGCTCGAGCGGAGAGGCAAGCCCGACCCCGACCGCCAGCGAGCCGGTCGCCACCGCGGAGCCGAGTGAGTCCGAGGCGGCCGAGAGCGAGGCGCCCGAGGCATCCGGCTCGGCGGCCGCGCTGCCGTCGTTCGACCTCAATGGCGACCCTGAGCTCGCCGGCCGCTTCCCCGACACCGTCGGTGGCCAGCCGCTCATCGTTCAGAGTTTCCGGGGTGACACGTTCGAGGCGGTCGGCGGCTCTGATCCGACCTTCCAGGCTTTCCTCGGGTCGATCGGCGCCGAGATGTCTGATGTGTCCGTTGCCTTCGGTGGAGCCGGCGGGACCGATCCGTCGAGCATCCTGAGCGTCGGCGCCTTCCGCGTGCTCGGCGCGTCGGAGGACGAGCTCGAGCGCGAGTTCATCGCTGCCAGCGAGGAGTCGGGCGACGTGTCCGGCCTCACCGAGTCATCGCTCGCCGGCAAGGACGTCTGGACCGCGAGCGATCCGAGCGGCGAGACCGACATGTCGGTCTTCATCTACACGAAGGACGACACGCTCTACTTCCTGACCGGCACCGAGGAGCAGGTCACCGAGATCCTGGCCGCTCTGCCGTAGTGAGCCCGGGCGCGGCCGTCTTCCTCAACGAGGGGGCCGGGAGCGCACGGACCGATCATGTCCGGCGCGCGGTGGAGCTTGCCCGCCGCGCGCTCGACGCCGACCTCCATGTCGTCGCGACGCGCGACGTCGAGGAGCTCACGGCGTGGCTCACCGAACGGATCGACGGCTACGAGACCGCGGTCATCGCCGGCGGCGACGGCTCACTGGGTGTCGCCTATAACGTCGCGGCCGGCCGCGAGGGACTGGTACTCGGCTACCTGCCGGCCGGCTTCGGCAACGCGACGCGCCACCTCCTGCGCCTGCCGCAACGGCCGGAGGAGCTGGTCGAGGTCCTCGTCCGGCGCGACGCCCGTCCGATCGACCTTGTCTCCGTCGACGGGCGGCTGGCGCTGTTCGCCGGCGCCGGCTGGGACGCGACGGTCGCCGGGCGCTACGCCGATGCCGGCGCGCGGCGGCTTCCCGGCTGGGCATCGGCCGTGGCGCGCTCGATCCCGGACCTGTTCCGCCGTCCGCAGGTGGAGGTTCGCGCCGACGAGTGGGTGGTCCACCGCGGACCGATGGAGCTGCTCGTCATCGGCACGACGCCGTTCTATGGCCGCGGGCTGAAGGTGAACCCCGGCGCGCGGCCGGACGCCGGCACGATGGCGCTGCGGATCTATCCGGGTCCCGCCCGGCGCCTCGCGGTCGAGGCCGCGCGATGGGCGCTCAAGATCGTGCCCGCGGCGGAGCGGATCGACGCCCAGCGGGTGGAGCTCAGCGTCATCGACGGCGGCCGGATCCCGGTCCAGGCCGATGGCGACGTGATCGGGGCGCGCTCGTCGTGGTCGTTCGAGATTCGGCCGGCGGCCGTGCAGCTCATCGGCCGCTGGAGCTGAGCCCGCGCACCAGGTTGAGGGCCGCGAAGGCGGCCCGGCGCAGCCGCTGGGGCCCCGACCCGTGGACTCGCAGCTCGGCCGGCGGCAGCGACACCGCGCCGCTGATGGCGACGCGCACGCGGCTCCGGCCGTGCGCGTCCTGCGGCAGGAGCGAGACCTGGAGCACGGCATCGCCGAGCGGCGGCCCCGTGGGCGTCCCCATGTCGAGCACCCCGCCGAGGTAGCGGGCGGCACCGTCGGCTGGCGCTGTTCCGCCCAGAATCGAGAGCAGCGCGCCCTGCGTGTCGGACTCCCAGCTGGCCACCGTCCCGACGCCGAGCTGCCCGAGCCGCGCGAGCGCGGCGGTCGCCAGGTCGTCGTCATCGGTGCCGTACGCGTCCTCGCCGAGAGCAGCCAGCGCCCGCTGGATGCAGCCCTCGAGCTCAGCCGGATCGCCGCGCGTGGAGAAGCGCGCGTGGACGCCGTCGTCACGCGCGTAGATGCCGGCGTCGACGCCGTCGGGTGGATCGGTCAACAGCGTCCCGAGCCGCTCCGCCATCGCGGACTCGCCGATGCCGAAGGCCTTGACCGAGCGGATGGCGAGGGGCGGCAGAGAGAAACGGGCGGCGAGGCGCGGCCGGATCTGCCCGGTCCACATCAGGCGCATCTCGGACGGCACGCCCGGCATGATCGCCACGATCACGCCGTCCCGGTCGACCCACCAGCCGGGCGCCGAGCCGATCGGGTTGGGGATCGTCTCGGCCGAGCGCACCAGGGTCGCCTGCCGGCGATTGGCGGCCGGCATGGGGCCGAAAGCAGGGAACCGGTCCTCGAGCTCCCCGACGAGGCCCGGATCCTCGACGAGCTCCTCGCCGAGGGCATCGGCAAGTCCCTCGCGGGTGAGGTCGTCGTGGGTCGGGCCAAGCCCGCCGGTGGCCAGCACGACCGACGCGCGCGCTCGGGCATCGACGAAGGCGTCCCGCAGCAGCCCTCGGTCGTCGGGCAGCATGCGGACGCTGCGGAGAGGCAGCCCCAGCGCGGCCATCTCGGCACCCAGGTAGGCGGCGTTCGTGTCGATTGTCTCGCCCAGGAGCAGCTCGGCGCCGATGGAGAGCAGCTCGCTGGTGGTCATCGGCTCCGAGTGTAGACTGGAAATCAGAGTGCCAGTGACCGTTCCAGAGGAGTCCTTTCGTTGACCGATCCCGACCTGACGGTGGGCGCCGTCCTCACCGATGACCTGCGCGCGTGGCTCCTCGACGGGCTGCGCTATCCCGTCATCTCCGTCATCGCCGAGGACGGATCGCCCAGCCAGTCGGTGATGTGGTTCGACCTCGACCCCGACGATCCCGACCTCATCATCATGAACACGAAGCGAGGACGCGCCAAGGACCGATGGCTGCGCCGTGACCCCCGCATCAGCCTCTGCTTCGAGGACGGCATGCGCTGGGCCGCATTCAAGGGCCGCGTCGAGCTCGACGACGACCGCGACGCTGCCATGGAGAGCATCCGCGCCCTGGCGCGCCGCTACGGCGGCGACCCGGATCGCTACGCCGAGCATGAGCGGGTGATCGTCCGCTTCCGCGTCGAGAAGGTGATCCGCCATGACTGATCTGCCTCGATGATCACCGCGGTCAACCCCGCAACCGAGGAGACCCTGGCCGAGTTCGAGCCGTGGTCCGCGTCGCAGGTGGACGAGGCCGTCGACCGCGTCGTGGCCGCCCAGGGACTCTGGCGGGCCATGAGCGTCGAGGAGCGAGCGGTGCCGATGCGCCGCGCGGCCGCCCTCCTCCGCGAGCGCGCCGAGCGCTACGGCGCCCTCATCACCTCAGAGATGGGCAAGCCGATCGTCGAGGCCGAGGCCGAGGTCAACAAGTGCGCCCTCGCCTGTGACCACTACGCCGACCACGCCGCCGAGTACCTGGCGGACGCCCCGGTCGCCACGGAGTCCCTCGAGAGCTACGTCGCCTACGAGCCGCTCGGCACGATCCTGGCGATCATGCCGTGGAACTTCCCGTTCTGGCAGGTCTTCCGCGCCGGCGCCCCGACGCTCATGGCCGGCAACGGGATCGTCCTCAAGCACGCGTCGAACGTGCCGCAGTCGGCGCTGGCGACCGAGGAGGTCATCCGCGACGCGGGCTTCCCCGACGGCCTGCTGCGCACCGTCCTCGTCGAGGGCGCGGACACGGAGCGGCTGATCGACGACCCGCGTATCGCCGCCGTGACCCTCACCGGGTCCTCCGAGGTGGGCGCGCGGATCGCCTCGCTGGCCGCCGCTCGCCTGAAGAAGCAGGTGCTCGAGCTCGGCGGGTCGGATCCATTCATCGTCCTTGCCGATGCGGACCTCGGATACGCCGCGCGCACCGCCGCCCGAGCCCGGAACCAGAACAACGGCCAGAGCTGCATCGCCGCCAAGCGGTTCATCGTGGAAGAGTCCGTGGCCGACGAGTTCGGCTCCCTCTTCGCCGATGCCGTCCGCGCCCTGCGCGTCGGCGATCCGGCAGCGCGAGACACCAACGTCGGCCCGCTGGCGCGCGGCGACCTGCGCGATACGCTCGAGCGCCAGGTGGCCGAGTCGCGCGCGATGGGCGCCGAGGCCGTCGTCGGCGGCGAGCGCCGGAACGGGCGCGGCTACTACTACGCGCCGACGGTCCTGGATGGAGTCACCGACGCCATGCCGGTCTTCCGCGAGGAAACCTTCGGCCCGGTTGCGGCGCTCCTCCGCGCGCGTGACCCGGACCATGCGATCGACCTCGCCAACGACACCGAGTACGGCCTGGGCGCCGCCCTCTGGACCCGCGACCTGGAGGGCGCGAAGGGGCTTGCGAGCCGGATCGAGGCGGGATCGGTCTTCGTCAACGGCCTGGTCGCCAGTGACCCACGGATGCCGATGGGCGGCGTCAAGCGCAGCGGTTACGGCCGCGAGCTGGGGCGCCACGGCATCTGGGAGTTCACGAACATCCAGACCGTGCGCATCGGTCCGGCGGAGGCATCGCAGTGATGAACGCACCGATCAAGTTCGGCGCCAACTCGTGGAACCAATACAGCGACTGGGCCTCGCTCCGCGAATCCGGAATTCGCGCGGATCGCCTGGGCTTCGACTCGATCTGGACCTGGGATCACCTGTACCCGATCGTCGGCTCGCACGAGGGTCCGATGTTCGAAGGCTGGCTGACGCTGGCCGCCTGGGCGGAGCGGACGGAGCGCGCCACCATCGGCCTCATGGTGGGAGCCAACACCTTCCGGAACCCCGCCCTCGTCGCCAAGATGGCAACCACCCTCGACCACATCAGCGGCGGACGGGCGGTGCTTGGCATCGGCGGCGCCTGGTTCGAGACCGAGCACCGGGCATTCGGGCTCGAGTTCGGCGGCTCGCCGGGGGAGCGGCTCCGCTGGCTGGAGGATGCGGCCGGCATCATGCGCGGCATGCTCCACGGCGAGGAGCCGTCGGGCGATCGCTTCTACGCCGCGCACCAGGTTCGGAACGACCCGCCACCGGTGCAGGACCGCCTGCCGATCCTCATCGGCGGGGGCGGAGAGAAGAAGACGCTGCGGATCGTGGCGCGCTACGCCGATGCCTGCAACATCGGCGGCGGCTTCGAGAACGTGAAGCGCAAGGACGAGATCCTGCGCCGCCACTGCGAGGAGGTCGGGCGCGACGAGTCGGAGATCGAGCGCACGGTGGGTGCCGGTACCTGCATCATCCGCGACGATCCGGCCGAGGCGAAGCGCGTGTTCGAGGCCATGTTCGAGCGCAACGGCAACGCCGATCCGTGGAAGAGCCAGCTGGTCGGCACCGTGGACCAGGTCGTCGAGGCGCTGCGGCCGTTCCTGGGGATCGGCTACCGCCACTTCATCGTCGGGTTCCCGTCGCCCTACGACGCCGAGTCGCAGGAGCGCCTCATCAACGAGGTGAAGCCCGCCCTCGCCGCCGTCTGACCGATGAAGGTCACCCTCCTCGCCGGCGGCACGGGCGGCACCAAGCTGGCGCACGGCTTCTCCATGCTCGACGACGTGGAGCTGACCGTCATCGCCAACGTCGGCGACGATGCGGAGGTCCACGGCCTCCACGTCAGCCCGGATGTCGACGCGCTGCTCTACACCCTCGCCGGCCTGATCGATGCCGAGCGCGGCTGGGGCGTCCGCGGCGACACGCACACCGCCCATGACCTGCTCGTCCGCTACGGGGGGCCGGACTGGTTCGCGATCGGGGATGCGGACCTGGCGACCAACGTCGAGCGCACCCGCCGCCTGCGCGAGGGCGAGACCCTGACCGATGCGACGGCCGCCATGGCGGCCGCCCTGGGCATCGGCGCTCGCATCCTGCCATCCACCGATGACCGCTACCGGACCCTGATCGAGACCGACGACGGCGTCCTCGACTTCCAGGACTACTTCGTCCGCCGCCGCCAGCAGCCGGAGGTGCGCGGCGTGCGATTCGAGGGTGACGCGCGCCCGAGCCCGGCGGTGCTGGCAGCCATAGCCGAGGCGGAGCTACTGGTCATCGGTCCTTCCAACCCGTTCGTCAGCATCGGCCCGACGCTGGCGCTGCCGGGAGTTCGGGATGCCATGAGGGCAGCGAGCGCCACAAAGGTGGCGATCAGCCCGATCGTGGGTGGCCGAGCGTTGAAGGGGCCGGCCGATCGGATGCTGTCGAGCCTGGGCCACGAGGCGAGTGCGCTCGGGGTCGCTCACCTCTACGCCGGCCTCGTCGACCGCTTCGTCCTGGACGAGGTCGACGCTGCGCTCGCACCTCACATCGAGGCGGTCGGCATGGCGGCGACGGCGCTGCCGACGGTCATGCGCAGCGACTCCGACCGTCAAAGCCTGGCCCGGAACCTCACGGAGCTCAATCGCGATATCCTCAGGCGGTGACAACGACGCGGATCATCGTCCCGCATCGCGGGCTCGAGGCGGCCAAGACGCGCCTCGCCCCGAGCCTGTCGCCCGAGGAACGCGTGATGCTCGCCAGCCAGCTCCTCCAGCGCGTCCTCAAGGTGACCCGCCAGGTGAGTGACGACGTCGTCGTCATCTCCCCGTCGCGGGCGCTGGCCGAGATCGTGGAGCCCTCGGGCGCCCGCCTGGTGGTGCAGCGCGGGATGGGGCTCAACGAGGGGTTGGAGCAGGCGCGCTTCGACGCGCTGGTCGACGAGATCGACACCCTGATCGTGCTCCATGGCGACCTGCCCAACCTGCAGGCGTCGGACGTGGAGGTCCTGTCGAGCGCGCTGCCGGATGGCGATGCCCCGGCCGTCGCCATCGCGCCGGACCGGGCCGGCACGGGCACGAACGGCCTCGTGCTGCGGCCACCGGGCGTCATTCGCTTCCGGTTCGGGACCGGCAGCTTCGCGGCGCATCTCGAGGAGGTGTCTCGCGCCGGCGTGCCGCTCGTCGCCGTCAACCGCGCCGGCCTCTCGTTCGATCTCGACACGCCGGAGGACCTCGCTCGCTGGCTCGAGCTCGGCGACGCGGCGTGACGTCGCGGATCGAGCTCATCGGCCTCGAAGGCATCCCGGAGATCGGTCCCGGCGACGACCTCCCGACGCTGATTGCGGAGGCCGCATCTGACGTCGGCCTGACCGATGCCGACGTGCTGGTGGTGACCCAGAAGGTCGTCTCCAAGGCGGAGGGCCGGCTGGTCGAGCTCGCTTCGGTCGAGCCGTCCGACTTCGCGCGCTCGTGGGGATCCCGGTGGGGGAAGGATCCCCGGCAGGTTGAGCTGGTGCTGCGCGAGTCCGCCTCCATCGTGCGCATGGGGCCCGGCGGACTGATCATCAGCCGCACGCGGCACGGGCTGGTATGCGCCAACGCTGGCGTCGACGTCAGCAACGTCGGTGGCGGTGAGGTGGCGTCGCTGCTGCCTGAGGATCCGGACGCATCGGCGCGGCGCCTTCGCGAGGGAGTCAGGGATCGAACCGGACGCTCGCCGGCCGTGGTCATCAGCGACTCGTTCGGCCGCCCGTGGCGCAACGGAATCGTGAACGTGGCCATCGGCTCGGCGGGGATCGAGGCACTGCTCGACCTGCGTGGGACCCCGGATGCTTCGGGACGCGACATGCAGGCGACCGTCATCGCGGTCGCGGATCAGCTCGCATCGGCGGCAGACCTGGCCGGCGGCAAGGTCGAGCAGCGCCCCGTGGTCGTGGTTCGTGGGTTCGATTGGCGCCCGTCGGATGCCGGCGCATCGGTGCTCGTCATGGGCGCCGAGCGCGACCTCTTCCCCTGATCCGGCCCGGAACCTGCAACCACGCGACATGCCCGCCGAGCGGGCGAGCATGGACGAGCAGCTGATCCTCGACCGATACCGGCTCATCGAGCGCCTCGCCGTCGGCGGGAGCGCCGAGGTCTGGCGCGCCCACGACGAGCAGCTCGACCGGCCGGTCGCCGTCAAACGGCTCCATCCGCACCTGCTTCCCGATGAGCCCTCGCGCCGTCGTCTCGCCGCCGAGGCCCGGGCCGCCGCCAGCCTCTCGCACCCGGTGATCGTCGACGTCTACGACGTGGACGCCACCGGCGAGGCGCCGGCGCTGGTCATGGAGCTGGTCGACGGCGAGTCGCTGGGCACCCGCATCGAGCGCGACGGGCCGCTGGAGCCTCGCGAAGCGGCCGCCGTGACCGCCGACCTCGCCGAGGCGCTCTATCAAGCGCACCAGCGCGGCGTGATCCACCGTGACGTCAAGCCCGGCAACGTGCTGCTGGCGCGAGACGGCCGGACCAGGCTGGTCGACTTCGGGATCGCACACAGCCTGGCCGATGCCTCGGCGCGCCTGACGCTGACGGGCACGGTCGTCGGCACGCTGCGCGCGATGGCACCCGAGCAGCTCGCCGGCGGGCCGATCACGCCGCGAACCGATCTGTACGGCCTCGGCGTCGTGCTCCACGAGGCGCTCACCGGCCGGCCGCCGCACGAATCAGGCTCCCCGGTGGAGCTGGCTCAGCAGCAGCGCGCCGGTCCGCCGCTCCTGGGCGGCCTGGAGCCCGGGCTCGCCGCGGTGGTGGCGGCCTGCCTCTCCTACGAGCCGGCCAACCGGCCGCTGCACGCGGGCGCCATGGCGTCGGCGTTGCGCGACTGGCTTGCCGGCGACGCCACCGCCGCCCTGGCCCTGGCCCCGCCGCCGTCCTTCGAGACGGTCGACGCGAGCGCCGTCACCCAGCCGATCCCGGTCGTCGCGGCCGCGCCGCACGTGGCTTCAACGGATGCGCCACCGCGCCGGCGGCTGCCGTTCGCCGCCGTGGCCATCGTTGGCCTCCTGCTGCTGGCCGGCGTGGCGCTCGCCTCTGCATTCGGCCTTGGGCGGAGTGATGGCGCGATCGGCGGGGAGCCGATCGCCTCGGCATCGGCCTCGGCCTCGCCGAGCCCGACTGCCACGCCGCGCCCGGAGTGGCTCGCGAAGCTGGTGGAGGATGTGGCAAAGGAGTGCGGCGAAGGCACGGCGCTGACCCTCGAGGCCGAGGAGGCGATGGCGAGCATGACCGAAGAGGACGCGAAGGCCTACGCCGAGGACCAGAGGGATGCCTGCAAGGAGGCGGCTGACGGGGACGGAGAAGAAGGAGAGGGCGGCGGTGGCGGCAATGCCGGCGGGAACGGAGGCGGGAACGGCAATGGGAACGGCCGGGGCAACGACGACTGAGGGCAGCGCCCGCGCTAGTTGGGCTGAAGGAAGAGCGCCACGATCTCGCCGTTCTCGACGCGGAAGTTGGCCTCCACGTTCATCGGCGGCACGCCGGGACGCATGACGGTCACGTCGGCGATGTAGCTGGCGCCCATGTTGCGGCTGTCGTTCGTGAACATGCGGAACCCATCGCCGGCCCGCACGAACCAGCCGCCGACCTTGTCGCGGCCGCGCAGGTTCGTTCGCTCGTCCGAGCCGGGCACGCTGATGCCCAGGACGGCGTGCTCGGCGAACAGCTCGATCGCCTTGTCGCGGCGGTCGTCGTTGATGAGCTCGAAGAAGAGGTCGACGGTCTCGGTGGCTCCCATATCGCAGGCAGTCTAGCGCCGATCGGTGATCGCCTGGTGGGCGGCGAGATCCGGCGCACCGGGAGAGCAGAGCCCGTCGACCGGACCCGATAGACTCTTTGCCGCATGGATGGCCAACGTCTTCGCATCGGGCTGATCGGCTGGGGGACCGTCGGCTCCGCCTTCGGTGAGCTCGTGCGCACCGGACCTCTGCCGCTCTCGCTGGCATGCGTCGCCGTACGCGACCGCCAGCGGCCGGAGCTGCCGAAGGGAGTCGAGATCGTCGCGCCGGAGGCCACTCTGACGGCCGACGTGGTGGTCGAGCTCGCCGGCGGCCTGGATGGCCCCCTCACCTGGGCACGGCAGGCACTCGACGCCGGCAAGCCGTACGTGACCGCCAACAAGGCGCTCCTCGCCACGCACGGCGGCGAGCTCGCGGGGCTGGCCGATCGGCGGGTGGCGGCCCTCCTCGGCAGCGCCAGCGTGGGAGGCGGTGCGCCGATGATCGAGACCGTCACGCACCTGGCGGCGACGGGCAGCATCGCGCGCCTGCGCGGCATCGTGAACGCCACCACGACCTACATCCTGTCCGCCATGGGCGAGGGACGCAGCTACGACGAGGCCCTGCGAGAAGCGCAGGAGGCGGGCTTCGCGGAGGCCGATCCGAGCTTCGACGTCGAGGGCCGCGACGCAGCCCAGAAGCTCGCCATCCTCGCTTCGGTGGCATGGGGCAAGTGGCGTCCCGAGACAGACGTGGACACGACCGGTATCGTCGGTCTGGCCGTGGGCGCGGGCGAGACCGTCCGGCTCGTGGCCGAAGCGACGAAGGAAGCCATGTCCGTGAAGCCGATGCCGATCGACCCCGCCGACCCGCTGGCACGCGCCGCCGGGATCGAGAACGTCCTCGAGATCACGCTCGCCGATGCCAGCATCTTCCGGGTCTCCGGGCCGGGCGCGGGTGGTCGCGTGACGGCCGGCGCCGTGTACGCCGACCTCAGCCGCCTGGTCGCCGGCGAGCGGCCGGTCCTGTTCGGGAAGGTCTCATGAGCGGCGAGAGCTGGCCGACCGTCGGCGTCGCCGGCGCCCGCGGCGTGGTGGGCGGCGTCTTCGGCTCCATCCTCGCCGATGCCGGTCTGCCGGCCGAGTGCCTCCGCGCCTTCGGCCACGAGGAGGGCAACTCGCTCGAGTACCGCGGCGCATCGGTCCCCGTGCACGTCCTCGACGACGCCCGCGCCGCCGAGCTCGACGTCCTCTTCCTGGCCGTCGACGGGCCACAGAGCCGGGAGATCATGGCCGGCCCGGGCGCATCGGTCCCGCTGGTGGTCGACAACTCGAGCGCCTTCCGCCTGGCCGCCGACGTGCCGCTCGTGGTGCCCGAGGCCAACGCCCACGCCGCCCGTGAGCGTCACGGCAACCTGATCGCGAACCCGAACTGCACCACCGCCGCCGCGGTGGTGGCGCTCGCACCGATCCGGGACCTGGCCGGGCTGGCCTCGGTCGACCTCGCCTCGTACCAGGCCGTGAGCGGCGCCGGGCGCAAGGGCCTCGACGCCTTCGAGGCGGAGCGCGGCACCGAGCATCGGGACGCCGCCGACGGCTCGCCGTTCCACGGCCGCATCGCCGACTCCGTCGTGCCGCAGATCGATGTGCTCGACGAGTCCGGCTGGACCGGCGAGGAGAAGAAGATCCACGCCGAGCTGCGCAAGATCCTCGAGATGCCGGACCTCGACGTTGCCGCCACGACCGTCCGCGTGCCCGTCCACACCGGCCACTCGGTGGCACTCCATATCCGCACGGAGCGCGACACGACCGTCGACGAGCTGGAGGCGGCACTGCGCGAGGCGCCCGGCCTCGAATACCGCCCCGCCGATGGCTCCGAGCGTCATCCGATGCCGCTCGACGTGGAGGGCCGTGACCCGGTGCTGGCGGGCCGCCTTCGCGCCATCCCGGGACGCGAGCGCGGCTTCGCGCTGTGGGTGAGCAGCGACAACCTGCGCAAGGGCGCGGCGCTCAACGCCATCCAATCCGCTGCCGCCGCGGACCCGGATCGCTTCGGACGGCTCCTCCCGCCTCCGCGTTGAGCGACGGGCCCGACCTCGCTGCGCTGCTGGCGACGCTCGAGGAGCACGGCGTCGCCCACGTCGTCGGCGGCTCGGTCGGCGCGCTGGCCCACGGCGCCCCGGACGTCAGCCCGGGCGACCTCGACATCGTCCCGGCCACCGACCCGGCCAATCTCGGGCGCCTGGCCGATGCGCTGGCGCGCCTCGGCGCCGAGCCGGCGGTGGAGACCGGCGCCTGGCAGACCGATGAGGCGGGGGAGCACCGCTGGGTCGAGGACGGCGTGGAGCGGCCGCCCCGTGCGCTCGATCCCCAGGATGCCTCGACCTACGACCATTCCTTCGCGACGCCGCATGGCCGCCTCGACGTCGTGCCCAGCATCGCCGGTGCGTATGCCGACCTCCGCTCACGGGCGTCGCGCCTCCTGATCGCCGGCCGCGAGGCATGGGTGGCGCATCCGATCGACATCCTCGCCGGGATGACCGGCCCGAGGCGCCCCAAGGACGGTCCGCGGGTCCGCCACCTGCGGTCGCTGGCGGCGGCACCGACCAGCTCGTCGGGCATCGGCTTCATCGGCTTCCGCACGGCCCGATCCGAGCTGATGGTCGGTCTGTTCCGCGACCTCATCGGCCTGGATGTCGTCCGTGAGGCTCCGGGCGCTACCTGGTTCCGGCTCGGGACGGACGCCGAGC
>DASVEH010000014.1:0-3528 GCA_036380655.1 Candidatus Limnocylindria bacterium
CGTTCGCAGCGCGATGATGTTCGAGGCGATCGAGGTCATCGGGAAGCTCTTCACCGGCAAGGTCGTCAAGCACGACGGCGAGTACTTCACGCTCGAGTCGGCCCGCCTCTACACGCGGCCCGAGGAGCCGGTCCCGATCTACGTCGCCACGGCCGGGCCGGTGAACGCGAAGAAGACCGGCAAGTTCGCCGACGGCATCATCACCGTCGGCGCGGCCGACGAGAAGATCAACATGCTCTGGGATCGGTTCCGGGAGGGGGCCGCCGAGGCCGGCAAGGACGCATCGGCCATGAAGACGCAGCTCCAGATTCACGTCAGCTGGGCCCCCACGCAGGAAGAGGCCGAGCAGAACGCGCTGAAGGAGTGGCCGAACGGCGGCATGCCGTTCCCGAAGCAGGACATCAAGAACCCCGAGGACTTCGAGCAGATGGCCAAGCTGGTCCGCATCGAGAACTTCGCCAACCGCATGCTGATCAGCGCCGACCTGGAGGAGCACACCGCGCAGATCCAGAAGTTCGTCGACATGGGCTTCGACGAGATCTACCTGCACAACGTCGGACGCGACCAGGCGGCCTTCATCTCGACCTTCGGCGACAAGGTGCTCCCGAACCTCAAGCTCTCCTGACCAAGCCGATGGAGGTCGTCCTCGAGACCGATCGGCTGATCCTGCGGCGCCTCAGCGAGGGCGACGTCGACGACCTCACCGAGCTCGACGGCGATCCGGAGGTGACGCGCCACATCACCGGCGGCGTCCCCGAGTTCGACGAGGCGATGCTCCGGGCGTGGCTCGGCCAGTACGCCCGCTGGCCGGCATACGGCACGTTTGCCGCCATCGAGCGGTCGAGCGGCCGGTTCCTCGGCTGGTTCCATCTGCGCCCGGAGGAGGGGCACGATGACGAGCCGGAGCTCGGGTATCGGCTGAGGCGGGACGCCTGGGGACAGGGCTACGCGACGGAAGGGTCGCGAGCGCTCGTCGACAAGGCCTTTGCCGAACTGGGGGCGACCCGCGTCTGGGCCGGGGCGCTGGCGATCCATGCCGCGTCGCGGCGGGTGATGGAGAACGCGGGCCTGCGCTTCGTTCGAGCATTCCACGCCGACTGGCCGGTCAGGATCCCCGGCGACGAGCACGGCGACGTGGAATACGCCATCACGAGGGCGGAGTGGGAGGAGGATCGTCGGCGAGCGACACGCGCCGGAAGGTGACGTAGAGCGCGAGGTCGTAGACGACCTTCAGGCCGCCGGCGACGAGGACCGGCAGACCGGCCGCCATGGCCATCGAGGCCGATGCGAGCGCCGGACCGGCCGGCCGCACCAGGTGGCGCGCCGCGTTCGTGTAGCCGGCCGCCGCCGTCCGCTCGGCGGGGTCGACGAGCGCGGCCACGTACGCCTGGCGCGCCGGTACGTCCATCTGCGACAGCATCGAGCGGCCGAGGAGCAGGCCGATGGCAACCGGCAGCGACGGCGCCAGCGGGATCAGCGCCAGGAGCACGTTCGACGGCAGGTGGCTGAAGACCATGGTGTTGAGGAGGCCGATGCGCTCGCCGAGCCAACCGGCCATGACCGATGACGCCGCCTGGAGGATCCCGACGCCGAAGAAGACGAGGCCCATCAGCTCGGCATCGGCGCCGAACTGGCGGCCGAACCAGAAGACGATGAAGCTCTGGACGATGAACCCGCCGGCGAACGCGTCGAGCGAGAAGAGCGCGGCCAGCCGGCGCACCACGCCGCGGGACCGCTGGAGCCCGCGACTGCCGGGCGGCAGCCGGATCTCGACTTCCACGCTCCGGCTCAGACGCGTGGCCAGCAGCGCGCACACTGCGGCGCCGATCGGCATGAGCAGCAGCCAGCGCTGATCCGGCGGGAGGCCGGGCAGGAGATCGCGCACTGCGCTCGGCCCGCCGGCGGCCAGCGCGCCCGCGGCGCCGGCCAGGTAAGCGACGGCGTTGTACCTGCCGTACACGCGGCTCCGCTCCGCCGCCGGCGTCGAGGCCAGCATCGCCTGTTCGACCGTGGTGATCGGTCCCGACTCGTTCGGATCGGTCGAGAGGGTGCCGGTCAGGGCAGCGATGACCAGGAACGGCACGGACCCGGTGAGCGCAAAGACCGTGCCCGCGATCCCCATGACGACCAGCGTGGAAAGGTACGTGCGCCGCCGCCCGAGTGCCTCGCCCCAGCGGCCGACGGCCAGCGAGGAGATGGCCATCCCGGCCAGCATGGCGGTGAACACGATCCCCACCGCGGTCTCGTCGAGCCCGGTCGCCGCCAGTGAGGCCCCGATGAGGATGCTGCTGAAGCCGTAGAGGAAGGCGCGGACGGCCTGGACCGAGAAGATCAGCCTGACGTCGGACACGACCCCCGGGCTACTCGAGCCCGAACCAGGCGCGGATGTGACGCGTGACGGTCAGGTCGCCGGTGGCGATCTCGGTCGGCACATCGGCAGACTCGGCCATCGCCATCATGCGCATCTTCGGCAACGGCGGCCCGCTCGCATCGGCCTCCTCGATACGAGCGACTGTCCCGAGCACCACGCCGGCGGCGACGGCCAGCACCTCGGCCTTGGCCCGCGCGGCCGCCACCGCGGCCCGGAGCGCCTCGTGCTCGGCGGCCGATGGATCCGCTGCGCTCATTCGGGCTCCGTGCACCTCGTTGGCACCCGCCGCGACCACCCCGTCGAGCACGTCGCCGAGCCGGTCCATGTCGCGGACCCTGGCGGTCACCTGACGCACCACCCGGTAGCCGGTCAGCCGCTGGCCGCGGCGGTAGTCGTACTCCGGGTGAATGCCGACGTCGGGCGCATTGAGATCGCCCTCAGCGATGCCCAGCTCGCGCAGGCGGGCGAGGACCGACGACGAGCGCACGTTCACGTCGTCGCGGGTGGCCGCCAGCTCACGCCCGCTGCCGCTCACCGAGAGGGAGACGACTGCGAGGTCGGGCGCGACCGACGCCTCGCCCTCCGCGCTGACGCTGATCCAGCGACCCTCCTCGTTCACTCGACCGACTCGAACACCGCGGCGATCCCCTGGCCGACGCCGATGCACATCGTGGCCAGGCCGTACCGAGCGCCGCGCCGCCGCATCTCGTGGAGGAGCGTCGCCGTCAGCCGTGCGCCGGAGGCGCCGAGCGGATGCCCGATGGCGATCGCTCCACCATTGACGTTGACCTTACCCGGGTCGAGGCCCAGCTCGCGCATGACCGGGATGGCCTGGGCGGCGAACGCCTCGTTGAGCTCGACCAGGTCGAGGTCCTCCACGCCGATGCCGGCGCGCTCGAGAGCGCGCCGCGACGCGGGGATCGGACCGAGCCCCATCGTGGCGGGGTCGACGCCGGCCACGGCGGAGGAGACCAGGCGAGCCATCGGTCGCATGCCGAGCTCGCGCGCCCGCGCCTCGCTCATCACCAGCACGGTCGCGGCACCGTCGTTGATGCCCGAGGAGTTGCCGGCCGTCACCGAGCCCGAGGTGTCGCGCTTGAAGGCCGGCTTCAGCTTCGCCAGAGACTCCAGCGTGACGTCGGGGCGAGGGTGCTCGT
>DASVEH010000015.1:0-5015 GCA_036380655.1 Candidatus Limnocylindria bacterium
CAATGCGGCGGGGCGGATCGCCGACGCCGAGCTCGCCATGTCGCTGCTGCTGGAGACCGATGCCAGCCGCGCCGAGGCGCTGGCCGATGAGCTCGAGCTGGTCCACGAGCGGCGTCGCGCGATGACGACCGTCGCGATCGATGCAGCCAGGCTGCTGGCCGCGAGCGCTCCGGGCCATGCGCCGCTCGTCATTCGCGACGACAGCTGGGCGCCGGGATTGCTCGGCCTCGTGGCCGGGCGCCTTGCCGACGAGCTGGCACGCCCCGTGGCCGCCGCGGCGCTGGTCGGCGACGAGGTGCGCGGGTCCGTGCGTGCGCCCGTGGACTTCCACGTCGGTGCCGCCCTCGAGGCGTGTGGCGCGCACCTGGTCAAGCGAGGCGGCCATGCGGGGGCGGGCGGGTTCAGCCTCGTCCCCCCCGCCTGGGATGGATTCGCGGGCGCGTTCGGCGCCCTGGTGCGTCCGCTCGGTGCCGGACCGGGTGCCGAGGTCACGCGGCCCGGGCGGCAGATCGTCGACCTCGTGCTTCCGGCGCGCCATCTCACCTGGGACCTCGCCGATGAGCTCGGCCGGCTCGCGCCGTATGGGCCCGGGCACCTCGAGCCGGTCATCGCGGTCACCGGACTGCGCCTCGGCAGCGTGCGGCGTGTCGGCGCCCGGGAGGCGCATCTCGCCTTCCGCATGCTGCGGGGAGTCGAGACGGTCGACGCCATCGCCTTCGGCATGGACGCCGAGCGCCGGCTGCCGGAGGAGGGCGCGCTGGTCGACCTGGTCGGGACGCTGGAGCGCGACACGTTCGGCGGAATCCCGCGGCTCCGGCTGCGCGTCGTCGATTATGCCGACGCGGGAGCCAGCCCGCTGCTCGCTCGCCGCCTGCCGCCGCCGCTCCTGGCGCGCGCCGGATGACGACGCCCCTCGAGCGTCTTCGGGCGCGCCGACTCGAGGTCGGTGCCCCTCTCTGTCTCGGTATCGACCCGCATCCGGACCAGCTGCCGGACGAGCTGCCGCGGACGGTGGCCGGGATCGAGTCGTTCGCCCGGGGCATCCTCGAGGCGGCCTCCGAGCAGGCGGTGGCGGTCAAGATCAACGTCGCCTTCTTCGAGGCGCTTGGAGCCGATGGCTGGGCGGCGCTCGAACGAGTTCGCGCCGACGTCCCGGCGGCGCTGCTCTGCATCCTCGACGCGAAGCGCGGCGACATCGGCTCCACCGCCGAGCGCTACGCCGCCGGCCTCTTCGGCCACCTGGCGGCCGATGCGGTCACCCTCTCGCCCTATCTCGGCGAGGATGCGATCGAGCCGTTCCTCGCGTACCCGGACCGCCTGGTCTACGTGCTCGCGCGAACGAGCAACCCGTCGGCAGCGCGCCTCCAGGGACTGCCGGTGGAGGGCGAGCCGCTCCACCTCCGCGTCGCCCGCTGGGTGGCCGGCGCCTGGCGTGACGGGCGGGTCGGCCTGGTGGTCGGGGCGACTGCTCCGGAGGAGCTCGCCTCGCTGCGCGGCATGGTGCCAGGCCCCGGCTTCCTCGTTCCCGGCGTCGGCGCGCAGGGCGGCGACCTCGACGCGTCGGTCGGTGCGTGCGACGGCGCCTGGGCGCCGGGCCTCGTGTCCATCTCGCGCGGGATCGCGGGCGCGTCGCAGGCCGCCGACTGGCGCGCCGCGGCGGCGCGCGCGGCCGAATCGGTCCGCAGCCGCATGGAGGAGGCGGTGCTACACTCGAAGGCGAATCCCGCTCAGGGGCCCATCACGGAGGCGCAAGGGTAGATGCCGATTCCAGGACCGATGGAGCTCATCCTGCTGCTGGTGATCGTCCTGATCATCTTCGGCCCCGGCAAGCTGCCCGATATCGGGAATGCGGTCGGGAAGGGGATTCGCGAGTTCCGCAAGGCGTCGACCGAGCTCGAGGAGTCCGTGCGCGGCGAGTCGAAGTCGTCGACCGGCGACGACCGCCCGGCGAGCGAGACCCCCAAGCACTGAGGTTGCGCCTTCTGCGCCGTAGCGCGCTCCCAACGTGACGCCCGAGGCGGCGCGGCCCACCGACGACGCGACGATGAGCCTCCTCGAGCACCTCGAGGAGCTTCGCGGCCGCATCATCGTCATCGCGGTGACGATCGTGCTGGCCGGGATCGTCGGCTTCTTCCTGTCGGAGCCGATCATCACCATCCTCCGCAGCGCGCTGCCGGAAGGGAAGCAGACGCTCATCCAGATCAGCGTCGGCGAGTCCCTCGCCGTGCGCCTCCGGGTGGCCCTCTACGTCGGCCTGGCCGCCTCGATGCCCGTCATCCTCTACCAGCTCTGGCGCTTCGTCACACCGGGCCTGACCACCCGCGAGCGTCGCCTGATCTGGCCGATGCTCATCGGCGCCGTCCTCCTCTTCGCCCTCGGGCTCGGCCTGGGCTACTTCGTCCTTCCCTTCGCCCTCGACTTCCTCCTCTCGCTCACCCTCCCCGGCGTCGAGGACCAGCTCCGCCTCAGCGAGTACATCAGCTTCGTCTCGACCGTCATGCTCGCCTTCGGGCTGGCCTTCCAGTTCCCGGTGCTCCTCCTCCTGCTCGCTCGGGCAAGGATCCTGAACTACAGGTTCCTGTCCACCCGGCGCCGGTGGGCCGTGCTGGCGATCGTCTTGTTCGCGATCGTCGCCACCCCCGGCGGCGACCCGCTCAGCTCGATCGTCCTCTCGCTCGTGATGTATGCGCTCTTCGAGGGAACGCTCCAGCTGATCCGCAGGGTCCGGCCGTGAGCGTCTGGCTCCTGACCGACTCGGCCATGGATGCGCACGCCAGCCCGGGCCATCCCGAGCGCCCCGATCGCCGCGCCGCCGTCGCCGATGGCATCCGCGACGCGGCCGAGGACGCCCTCCTGGAGCCGGCGATCGAGCCGATCGACCGCTCCGAGCTGGAGGCGATCCACGATCCGGCCTATCTCGCCCTTCTCGCGGAGGCGGAGGCCCACGGCGGTGGCTGGCTCGACGCCGACACGTACCTGTCGGACGGCTCGCTGCCGGCAGCGCGGCTGGCGGCCGCAGGGACCCTCCAGGCGGCAATCGCGGCCGCCACCGGTGACGCCGACCTTGCCTTCGCCGTGGTGCGGCCCCCGGGACACCACGCGTCGCGGTCGCGGGGAAGCGGATTCTGCCTGCTCAACAACCTGGCGATCGCCGTGGCCGGCCTGCGGTCGCGCGGCCTCGCCCAACGGATTGCGGTCGTCGACTGGGACGTGCACCACGGGGACGGAACACAGGCCATCTTCGACGACGATCCGGCCCTCTGCTATGCGTCCACCCACCAATCACCGCTCTACCCCGGCACTGGGGAGCGAGCGGAGCGGGGGACCGGTGCCGCGCTCGGGACGAAGCACAACCGCCCGCTGCCGCCCGACAGCGGCGACGAGGCCTTCACCGACGCCTGGCGCGAGCTGATCCCGGTCATCGAGGCCTTCGGGCCGGAGATGATCCTCGTCTCTGCCGGGTACGACGCTCACGTCGACGACCCGCTGGCGAACCTGGAGGTCACCGAGGATGGCTTCGGCGAAGTGGCGGAGCTGATCGGCGCGCTCAGCGCCCGGCTTGGTCACCCGGGCGTGGCCCTCACCCTGGAGGGCGGCTACGACCTCGATGCGCTGCGCGCCTGTTCGGCCGCCACCGTGCGCGGCATCCTGGCCGGGCGAGCTCCTCCGGCGGGCGGAGCGTGATGCCGGGGCTATACTCGTGGCCCGTTTCGAGCACGGAGGCGACAGTGGGGAGCGGCACGGCGATGCACGAGCAATCCGATGACGTCGCGCGCGCGCCTGCCCCGCAGTCGGAGACCGGCACCGAGCATTTCCTCGTCATCAGCGGGCTCTCGGGAGCCGGCAAGAGCCAGGCAGCCAAGCTCTTCGAGGACCTCGGCTACTCGTGCGTGGACAACCTGCCGGCCGCACTGCTCGACGACTTCCTCGCTCTGCGCCGCGCCGAGCCGGATCGTTACCGCCGGTCGGCCCTCGTGCTCGATATCCGCGCCGGCGACCCGGCGCCCGCCATCGAGCGGGCCGCCGCCGCACTTGCGGCCGAGGGCACGCCGCTCGAGCTCGTCTTCCTGGAGGCCAGTGACGCCAGCCTCGTCAGCCGCTTCAGCGAAACGCGGCACCGCCACCCGCTCCAGGAGACGCGCAGCGGGGTGCAGGCAAGCATCGCCGAGGAGCGCCGTCGCCTGGCGCGAACGCGCGATCTCGCCAACCACGTCATCGACACGAGCGGGCTGTCCATCGGCCAGCTCAAGGATCGCCTCTTCTCCGTCGTGCCCCGCGAGTCGACCACCGATGAGCTGCGCATCGACATCGTCACGTTCGGCTTCAAATACGGGATCCCGCTCGAGGCCGACCTCGTGTTCGACGTGCGCTTCCTCACCAACCCGTACTGGAATCCGCAACTCAAGCCGCTCTCGGGGCTCGAGGAGCCGGTACGCGACTTCGTCCTCGGCCAGCCGGCGGCGCGCCGCTTCCTCGAGCTGGTGACCGAGCTCCTCGAGCTGACCGTGCCGGCCTACCGCGCCGAGGGCAAGGAGCAGCTTCGCGTCGCGCTCGGCTGCACCGGCGGCTACCACCGCTCGATCGCGCTGGCCGAGGAGCTTCGGCAGCGACTCTCACGGCTCGACCACTCGTCGGTGGCCGTGTTCCACCGGGAGCTGGAGCGATGAAGGGACCCCGCCTGCCGCGCTGGATGTACCCGGGCATGCACCTCAAGCGCTGGCTGGTCCTGCTGCTGGCTGGGATCGCGATCCTGGGGCTCGGCGCCGCGATCTTCATCCGCGACCTCTATCGCTCCACGAACGCGGACGAGATCGCCATCGTGTATTGGCTGACCGGCGCATGGCTCGAACCGACGACGCGAGCTGCCGTGGTCGCCGGTGCAGGGGTGCTCCTGACCGTCATCGGCATGTGGGGCCTCATGCGCTCCGTCGTCTCGCCGTTCGTGGCGCGCGGCGACAGCGTCATGGAGGTCCTGTACACCAAGCGCTACCTGGCGCGCGGGCCGCGCATCGTGG
>DASVEH010000016.1:0-4426 GCA_036380655.1 Candidatus Limnocylindria bacterium
AGCCGGCGGCCGAGGCGCCACCACCACCGCGCTCCGTGCCGCCATCCGGCGCGCCGCGGCCGGCCACGCCGTCGGGTGGGTCCGCCGCGCCTCCGGTGTCGCTGCCGATCACCATGCCGCTCACGCTCTCCGGCTGGCTCATCGGTGGTGGCGCGGCCGTTGCCGCGCTCGGCGTCCTGATCGGCCTGTTCGACTCGCTGCTACCGATCGACCTCGTGCTGCTGATCGCGCTTGTCGCGGTTGCGGCGACGGTCTTCTTCTCGTCGACCGTCCCTCACATCTCGAATCTTCGGCTCGTGACGCTCGTGGTCGTGCTGCTCGCCTTCGGCATGGCGATCGACCGCATCATGTTCGCGGGGGCCGGGATTGGGGAGCTGCTCTTCTTCCTCGGCGCAGCCGCGGCGGCCATCGGCGCCATCCTCCTCGAGCTCGGCCGAGATCAGCCGCTGGGTGGTCCGCAGTCCTGAGCGGATGACACTCGCGACGCCCCCGGCCGAGCAGCGGCACGGCCTGACCGAGACCGAGTACGAGCTCGTCGTCGACGCCCTCGGGCGGCCGCCCAATCCGGTGGAGCTCGGCATGTTCGGAGCGATGTGGTCCGAGCACTGCGCCTACAAGCACTCGCGTCCGCTCCTGGGGCGGCTCCCGTCGTCGGGGGATCGCGTCATCGTCGGCCCCGGCGAGAATGCCGGCGTTATCGACATCGGCGACGGCCTCGCGGTCGTCTTCAAGGTCGAGTCCCACAACCATCCGAGCGCTGTCGAGCCGTACCAGGGGGCCGCCACCGGGGTCGGCGGCATCATCCGTGACATCTTCACGATGGGCGCCCGGCCGATCGCGCTCCTCAACAGCCTGCGGTTCGGGCCGCTCGAGGCGGGCGAAGAGACCGATGAGGCGACCGCCGCCCGCAATCGCTACCTGTTCGGCGGCGTGGTCGGCGGGATCGCCGGCTACGGGAACTGCATCGGGATCCCCGATGTGGCCGGCGAGGTGACGTTCGACCCCTCCTACTCGGGCAATCCGCTGGTCAACGCCATGTGCGTCGGGATCGCCCGCCACGACGAGATCACCCTGGCCCGCGCGGCCGGGGCCGGTAACGTGCTGCTGCTGGTCGGCGCCTCGACCGGCCGTGACGGTATCCAGGGCGCCAGCTTCGCGTCCGCCACCCTCGGGGAGGACCGCGAGGAGCGCCGGCCGGCCGTCCAGGTCGGCAACCCGTTCCTCGAGAAGCTGCTCATGGAGGCCTGCCTCGAGCTCGCGCGCCTCGACGCCGTGGTGGCCATGCAGGATCTTGGCGCGGCGGGCCTGACCTGCGCGCTGGCCGAGCTCACCGCCCGCGGAGGGGTCGGCGCCGAGGTCGACCTCGGCGCGGTGCCGCGGCGCGAGCACGGCATGTCGCCCTACGAGGTGCTGCTCAGCGAGTCACAGGAGCGGATGCTGATCGTGGTGCGCGCCGGGCACGTCGACGACGTCCGGGCCGTGTTCGATCGTTACGAGCTGCATGCCGCCGAGATCGGCGCCGTCATCGACGAGCCGGTCATCCGCTGCCGGGCCGACGGCGAGCTGGTGTGCGAGGTCCCCGGGCGCGCCCTTGCCGACGACGCGCCGCGATATGCCATCTCGGGCGCTCCGGCCCTCGCACGCGACGCCGACCTCGAGTCGCTGGCTGCCGAGCCGCCGTCGGAGGCGACCCTGCTCGAGCTGCTTTCCTCGCCGAACGTGCGTGACCGGAAGCCGATCTGGCGTCGCTACGACCACATGAACGGCACCAACACCCTCATCGGGCCCGGCGCCGGCGATGCGGCGCTGCTGCGCATCAAGGGCACCAGGCGGGCGCTCGCCCTCTCCATCGACGGCCCGGGCCCCGCACGCGTCGGGGCGCTCGATCCGTATCTGGCCGGCGTCACGGCCGTCGTCGAAGGAGCCCTCAACGTCGCCTGCAGCGGCGCGACCCCGATCGGCGTGACCGACTGCCTGAACTTCGGCTCTCCGGAGTCCGATCTCGGCGCCTGGCAGCTGGAGCGCGCGATCGACGGCATCGCCGATGCCTGCCGCGCCATCGGCGTGCCGGTCGTGTCCGGCAACGTCAGCCTCTACAACGAGACACCCCAGGGACCGATCCTGCCGACGCCGGTGATCGGCACCGTCGGGCTCCTCGACGATCGGGACGGTGCGCTGCGCATGGCCTGGTCGGCCGGCGAGGAGGTGTGGCTGCTCGGCGAGCCGGCGGCCGACGTCGCCGCGCTGGCCGGCTCGGAGCTCGCCTGGCGCCGGGGAGCGCGGGGTGGAGTCCCGTCGGTGGACGTGGCGGCCGCCACCAGGCTGGTCGGCCTCCTCCCCGAGCTCGGTCGCAGCGGCGCCATCAACGCCGCGCACGACTGCTCGGTGGGCGGCCTGGCGGTGGCGCTGGCTCGAATGGCCATCGCCGCCGGCGTCGGGCTGCGTGCGGAGGTGTCGGTTGCCGATCGGCTGGGGGGCGCCATGGCATTCGGCGAGCGCGGCGGCCGGGTCGTCGTCGCAGCCGGCGTCGGGAGCGCTTCGGAGCTGCAGCGCATGGCGGAGGAGCACGGCGTCGCCTGCGTCAGGCTGGGCGTCGCCGAGGGCTCCGATCTCCGGGTCCGGTTCGGCGCTGCCGCGCTCGATCTGCCGGTCGAACGGCTGGCGGAGGCCTGGCGGGTCGGGTTCTAGGCCGGAGGCGGCCGTCGGCGGCGACGGCGCGGGCCGGGGGTGTGCGGGTCGTCTGGAGCGGTGGTGCCCACGCCGACCGAGGTCAGGATCGGGTCTTCGCCGTCGAGCCGCACCTTCGCACGACGCAGCGTTCGGCGCAGGAGGGCGGCATCGACGTCCTCGCCGAGGGAACGGCGATCCGGTGGGTCCGCCGCGGCGCCGCCCGGCGCGGCCGCTCGGCGGCGGCGACCGAACAGCAGGCCGAACCAGCCGAGGAGCGCGAATGCCAGGACGACACCGATGCCGGCGCCGATGGCCAGCATGTCGGGGCCGTGACCCGCGTCCTCGAGCGACGCGCCCGTCGCGGGGTCGGCCCCGCCGCTCTGGGCGCGGCTCGCGGAGCCGGCCTGCGTCGCGCCCGGCGCGACGTCAGGGGTCGGAGCCGCACCGCCGTCCGCCGCCGGCTGGGACGAGGGCCCTGCCTGGACCGAACCGGCCCCGCTCGCTGTCTGCGACGGAGCGTCGCCGGGCGCCGCGCCGTCGGTCGCGACTGGTGCGGCAGGTCCGGAGTCGCCATCGCCCGGAGCCGGGGCGGTCTGCGACGTGGCAGATGGCCCGTCGTCGCCGGATGGGGGCTCCGTGGGGGCCGGCGCGGCCGGCGCGTCGGTCGGAGACGGCGCCGGGCCATCGAACCCACCGTCCTCCTCGACGTCCGGCTTGGACCCGCCGATCGGCGCGATGGTGGCCAGAGGCAGGGTGGGGGTTGCCGACGCGCCGACCGTGATGGTCGGCCCGCTCAGCGACGGATCTCGGCCCTGGCTGGCGTCGGCGACGAACGTGGTCGACCAGCTGCCCTGCGGGAGCAGCGCGCTCACGCTCCAGGTCCCCTGCGACGTGCTGCCACTGGCCAGGAGCAAGGGGAGCGTGCGCCCGGCGACCGTCGCGCTGACCGAGATCGCCGGCGCCCCCGCATAGGAGACGCGCAGCGTGAACAGGGTCTGCGTGGTGCCGGTCGTCGGCGTCGCCTCGGCCGCGCTCAGCGTGTTGCCGCCAGCCGCAGACACGGTCGACGGCGCCCCCCAGAGCACCGTCACCATCGCCAGGACAAGATAGGGACGCCAGCGCATCAGCCGGACGCCTCCCTCGGCCTGCGGGTCCCGCGCCCCCGGGGCGCAGCGCTCGCATCGGCGCCGTGCCAGTGGTCTTCGTGACCGGGCTCAAGGTGGGGAAGTCCGCCTCGGGCCCGCTCGTGAAGGCGATAGACCTCCTCGAGGCCGTCCGGCGGCACCGCGGTCGCGTACACGGTGCAGAACACCTCGACGACCTCGGGATCGAACTGCGTGCCGGCGTGCTCCCGGAGCTCGGCCAGCGCCTCTTCGTGGGAGAGTGCCGCGCTGTAGGGGCGGTCGTGGACCATGGCGTGGTAGGCATCGGCGACGCTCACGATCCGGGCGCCGAGCGGAATCTCGCTGCCCTTCAGACCGTGCGGATAGCCGCCGCCGTTGAAACGCTCGTGGTGGTGGAGAACGACCGGGATCGCCTCGCGCAGGTTGGAGGCCTGCTCGAGGATGACCTGGCCGATGCGCGGATGCTCACCGATGGCCTGCCACTCCGCGTCGGACAGGGTCGTCGGCTTGTCGAGGATCTCCTCGGGGATGGCGATCTTGCCCAGGTCGTGCAGCAGTGAGGCAATCCGGATCCGCTCGATCTCCTCACGCGGCAGGCCCATCTCGAGGCCGATGCCGGTGGCGAGCGACGC
>DASVEH010000017.1:0-4133 GCA_036380655.1 Candidatus Limnocylindria bacterium
GCCGCGCGACGAGTTCCTGGCCACGTTCTACAACGGCAACGGCGGCCGCGACTGGCCGGGCCTGCGGCACCTGGTCGAGAACGAGGATCACATCGAGTACCCGGCGATTCCGCTCGGGGAGCATCCCACCACCGGCGCACCTGTGGTCGTCCGCATCGGGAAGTTCGGCCCGTACGTGCAGATCGGGCAGGGCGATGCCGCGATCAACGCCTCGGTCCCGGACGAGACGCCTCCCGCGGACTTCACGTTAGCCAATGCCATCGAGCTCGCCGAGGCGCGGGCGAAGGGTCCGGTGAGCCTCGGCACTGACCCGGCGTCGGGCCTGCCCATCTACGTCATGACCGGACGGTACGGCCCCTACGTGCAACTCGGCGAAACGCCGGAAAAGGGCAGCACCGAGAAGCCGCGACGCGCGTCGCTGACCCGCGACGACAGCGAGGACTCCCTCACCCTGGAGCGCGCGCTCCAGCTGCTCTCCCTGCCGCGGCTCGTCGGCCGCGATCCGGAGAGCGGGGAGGAGATCACCGCGAACTTCGGCCGCTTCGGGCCGTACGTGAAGCGGGGAGACGAGTTCCGATCGCTCCCGTCCGACGCGGCGGTCTTCGAGGTGACCCTCGACGAGGCGGTCGAGCTGTTGAAGCAGGAGAAGCGTCCTCGGCGGGGCGCGGCGAAGAAGGTGCTCCGCGAGCTCGGCGCCCATCCCGCCTCCGGGGTGGCTGTGCAGCTCATCGAGGGTCGGTACGGTCCCTACGTCACCGACGGAACCACGAACGCCTCTCTGCCGAAGGACATGAGCGCCGATGCGATCGCGCTGGAGCTCGCCGTGGAGCTCCTCGGAGCACGAGAGGGCAGCAAGAAGGGCGGCCGCGCACGCAAGACGCCCGCCCGGCGTCCCGGAGGCGCGCGACGCGCGACGCCAAAGCGGCCGGCGGCTCGCAAGCGCCAGGCGTGACCTCGACGTTCCACGCCTGCCGGGACGATGGTGACTGAGAGAGCGGCCGTGGCGAACCTGCCGGCCGGCTCGGCGCGGGCGCTCGCCGCCTTCCTGGCCACCCTGGAGGGCAGGAACGCGTCGCCCGGCACGGTGATCGAGTACCGACGTCACGCCACCGAGTTCCTCGCCTTCCTCTCCGAACGGGGCGTCGACTGGCGCTCGCCGGACCGCGCCACGGTTCGCTCCTATCTCGCGACGCTCGCCGATCGTGGCCTGGCGCCGACATCGGTCGCCGGCCGCCTCGCCGCGGTGCGCTCGCTGTATCGCCACGCCCTGCGGCACGGGCGGATCGCGGTGGACCCGATGGCCGGCGTTCGTGCGCCGCGGCGGCCGTCACGACTGCCGCGCGTGCTCTCCGTCGACGAGGCCGGGGAGCTCGTCACGGCCCCGCGACGGCTGCCGGCTCGCGACGAGGCGCTCGCCCGGCGGGACGAGGCGATGCTCGAGCTGCTCTACGCGACCGGCATGCGGATCAGCGAGCTGGCGGGCCTGACCGTCGATCGCCTCGACCTCGAGCGTCGCCGGCTGCGTGTGATCGGCAAGGGCAACAAGGAGCGGCAGCTGCTGTTCGGGACTCCCGCCGCCCGCGCACTGCGCGGCTACCTGGCCGGCGCCCGGCCGGTCCTCGCCGCCCGCGGCGATGGTGGCGGCGCCGTCTTCCTGAACGTGAGCGGCACGCCGTTGAGCGCCCGCGGCGCGCGACTGGTGATCGAGCGCTGGGTGGAGGCGGTCGGCGCGCCGGACCGCACAAGCCCGCACACGCTGCGCCACTCATTCGCGACCCACCTGCTCGAAGGCGGCGCCGACCTGCGGGTGGTCCAGGAGCTGCTGGGGCACGCGAACCTGCAGACGACCCAGATCTACACGCACCTCTCGGACGCTGCGCTGCGCACCGCCTACCGAGACGCGCATCCCCGCGCCGGCCAGAACACGAACCAGCGGCGGGGCCGATGAGCGGGCCCGGCGAGGGCCCGACGCCGTCGGTCGCGCCGCCACCGGAGCCCGGCTCGCCGGCGGGCAGCAGCCGCCTCGACACCGGTCGCGTGCTGGTCGCGGCCAGCCTCATCCTCACGGTGGCGGCGTTGGCCAGCCGTCTGCTCGGCTGGATCCGGCTGCTCGTCATCGGCTCGCAGTTCGGCGCCAGCCGCGAGCTCGACGCGTACTTCGCCGCCTTCCGCATCCCGGACGCGATCTTCCAGCTGGTCGTCGCCGGGGCCCTGTCGGCCGCCCTGATCCCGGTCTTCTCCGGCTATCGGGCCCGGGGCCAGGACGAGGAGGCCTGGAAGCTGGCGAGCAGCGTCATCAACCTGGTCCTCATCGCGCTCGCCGTGCTCAGCCTGATCATGGCGATCTTCGCGCCGATCTTCGTTCCGATCGTCGCTCCGGGCTTCGACGCGCCGACGACCGAGCTGACGATCCGCATGACGCGGGTGATGCTGATCAGCCCCGTCCTGATCGGGATGGGGGCGGTCGTCACCGGCATCCTGAACAGCTATCAGCAGTTCACCGTGCCGTCGATCGCACCGCTGCTCTACAACATCGCCATCATCGGCGCCGCCATCTTCCTGGCGCCGATCATGGGGGTCGAGGGGCTGGCCGTGGGCGTCGCGATCGGCTCCCTGGCGCACCTGGCCGTCCAGCTGCCGAACCTGGCCAAGGTGGGGCAGCGCTACGACCTGACCATCGGCCTCCGCCATCCCGGCGTCCGGCGGGTGGCGTGGCTGATGGGTCCGCGCACGCTCGGGCTGGCCGCCGGCCAGATCAATTTCCTGGTCAGCACCGTTCTCGCCTCGGGCCTGCCGGAGGGCAGCCTGACGGCATACAACTATGCCTTCCAGCTCAGCCAGATCCCGGTGGGGGTCATCGGCGTCAGCATCGCGGTGGCGCTCTTCCCGACGCTCAGCACCGATGCTGCGCTGGGGCGCATCGGCGAGATCAGGAGGCAGGTGGCGAACGCCGTGCGGGTGCTGATCTTCGTGGCCGCGCCGCTGACCGCCATCATGGTCGTGCTGCGCGAGCCGCTGACCAGCGTCTTCTACCAGTACGGCCTCTTCAGCCAGTCGGCCACCGATCGCACGGCCAGCACCCTCCTCTTCTTCGCGCTCGGCCTGGTTGGCCACATCGTGGTTCACGTGCTCACGCGCGCCTTCTACGCGATGCAGGACACCAAAACCCCGGTGGCGTGGGCGATCATCGCAGTGGCGATCAACGTGCCTCTGATGGCGATGCTTGTCGGCCCCATGGGGGTCGAGGGCCTGGCCCTGGCCCTCTCGATCAGCTCGGTGCTCGAGGTCATCGGGCTGCTCTGGTATCTGCGACGCCGGATCGAGTCGGTCGATGAGGCCGCCATCGCGCGCACCGTGATGCGCTCGGGGGTGGCGGCGCTGGCGGCGGCCCTGCTGATGCTGGGCGGACTGACCCTGTTCGAAGGCTCGCTGGGCGGGATCCTCGACAACGCCGTGGGCCGGCTGCTTGCGCTCCTCGTGCTGTCGGCTGCCGGCATGGCCATCTTCCTGCTGGTTGCCGCCGCATTCCGCTCACCGGAGATCGAGCAGTTGCGCGGCGTCCTCGCCCGCCGCCGTCGGAGGAGCACGTGATGGATTTCAGACCGGCCGGCGAAGCCGATGCCGACGCCTGGCAGGCGTTCCTGGCCGCGACGCCGTCAGGCGACTTCCTGCATGACTGGGCGTGGGCCGATGTCGCCGCCTTCGACGGCCAGCCGCAGCGACGCTACGTGCTGCTCGACGGAGCCGAGCTCGTGGCTATCGTGGCGGCACAGGAGCGGACGCTGTTCGGCGGCCGCACGTTCTGGTACGTGCCCCACGGCCCGGTGCTCGATTGGGATGCCTCACGCGCGGCGGATCGCATCCGAGCGCTGCTGGTCGGTCTGCGGACTGCGGCCGGCGAGCACCGGGCCATCGCCGTCAAGCTGGAACCGCGGCTCGAGGCCGGCAGTCCCGGGCGGGATGCGCTGCGAGGGCACGGGCTGCGATCGTCGCCGGATACGCTGCAGGTCGGGCAGACGCGCATCGTGGAGCTGGGCGACGACGAGGCGCTGCTGGCCGGCTTCGACAAGGACACTCGCTACGCCATCCGGCGCTCGGAGCGCGAGGGGGGGGTGGTCGAGGTCGCCGAGGAG
>DASVEH010000018.1:0-3167 GCA_036380655.1 Candidatus Limnocylindria bacterium
ATCACGCGACCCGGGCCGCGGATCGTCGACGGGCTGGAGGCGCTGGCGCGCGCCATCCAGCCCGACGCCTCCGTCGACTGACCCGATGCGCGCCGACGTCGCTCCCCGCCCCATCGTCCGCGGCCCGGCCCTCGGTCGCGCCGCCCTGGTGATGGGCGGCGGCGGCGCGCTCCTGCTGGTGGCCCTGGTTGCGGGCATCGGCCTCGGCAGCGTGGCGATCGGCGCCGACGACGTGCTGCGCGTGCTCGGGCACCGGTTGCTCGGGATCGGCGCCAGCTCGGGCGTGACGGACAGCGTCGAGACGATCGTCTTCGAGCTTCGGCTCCCGCGTGTGCTGGGCGCCATGGTGGTGGGCGCCGGCCTGGCATCGGCCGGCACGGTGTTCCAGGCGATCCTGCGCAACCCGATGGCCGATCCGTACATCATCGGCACGGCCGCCGGCGCCTCGCTGGGGGCGACCGTGGGCATCGTCGTGCCGCTCATCGTCCCGGCGCTGGCGATCGGTGCCGGCAGCGCCTGGCTCGGGCTCGGGGTGGTCCAGCTGCTCGCCTTCGCGGGCGGCATCGGCACCGTGCTGCTCGTGATCGGCGTCGCCCGCAGCGGTGGCCGCCTGCCGTCGGTGACCCTGCTCTTGACCGGCTATGCCGTGTCGTCGCTGCTCGCGGCCGGCGTGGCGCTCCTCATGTTCCTGTCGGGGCGCGCGCTGGCCGCCATCTTCTCCTGGCTGATGGGCTCCCTGGCCGCGGTCGGATGGGTCGATCTCGCCATTGCCGGACCGGTGGTGGTCACCGTCTTCCTCGCGCTGTTCGCGCGCTGGCGGAGCCTGAACCTGCTCCTCCTCGGCGACGGGCCGGCGGCTCACCTCGGGCTCGACGTGGGGCGGGAGAAGCTGCGGCTTACGATGCTGGCCACGCTCGCGACCTCGGCGGTCGTCGCGATCTCGGGCACGATCGGGTTCGTGGGCCTGGTCGTGCCGCACCTGCTGCGCCTCGCCATCGGTCCTGATCACCGCCTCCTGCTCCCCGCCAGCGCGATCTTCGGCGCGGTGCTGCTGGTCCTCGCGGACCTCGGCGCTCGCCTCTCGGGCGGGATCCCGGTCGGCGTCGTCACGGCCTTCGTCGGCGCCCCGTTCTTCCTGTGGCTGCTGCGCCGATCGCGTCGCATCTCGGTGACGATCACGACATGACCGCCGTGGTGGCGATCGATGGCCTGGCCGTCTCGTACGAGGCCGATGCCCCGACGCGCCGGCAGGTGCTCCGCGGCCTCGACCTGGTGGTCGGGGACGGCGAGCTGCTGGCGCTGCTCGGACCGAACGGCAGCGGCAAGACGACACTGCTGCGCGCCATCGCGGGCACCGTCCCTCGCGACGCGGGGGAGATCGTCCTCTTCGGCCGGCCACTCGCGAGCTGGAGCCGGGTGGCGCTGGCGCGTCGCGTGGCGGTCCTGCCGCAGTCGCTGGTGCTGCCCGATGGGTTCCGGGTGGCCGAGCTGGTCGAGATGGGGCGTGCCCCGCACGCGAGCCGTTGGTTCGGATCCTCGGTGGAGGACGCTCATGCGGTCGAGCGCGCGCTGGCCGATGCGGATGCGATGGACCTCGCCGAGCGGCAGGCGGACGAGCTATCGGGCGGGGAGCGGCAGCGCGTGCTGGTGGCAATGGCGCTGGCACAGGAGCCCGAGCTCCTCCTCCTCGACGAGCCGACTCTGCATCTCGACATCGCGCACCAGGCGTCGCTGCTCGCCACGGTGGCTCGGCTGCGCGCCCGGCGCGGGATGACCGTGGTCGCCGTGCTGCACGACCTCAATCTTGCCGTCGCGCACGCGCCGCGTGTCGCACTGCTGGGCGATGGCCGCATCGTCGCCGACGGCGCGCCGGACGAGATCCTGCGCCCCGACCTCGTGCGCGCGGTCTTCGGCGTGTCCGTCGACGAGGCGCTCACCTTGGACGGTCGGCGCTTCCTGGTCCCCCGGGCGGGCGCCGTGCAGCTTCGAATTGAACCTTTGCGGCGTCCGAACGGTATGCATAGGTAGCACCCGCCCGGGGGAAGGCGGATGGCGCTGCCCACGTGCTGGGCGGCGTTCCGAGCTTGATTCGCCCAGATGATCAACAGAGCGTCAAGGAGGTGGACAAGCGGATATAATCCACTGCCCGTTGGGCGCCCGCCGCGGTATGGCCGTGTGCGACCCCATTCACCTACATCCCCATCACTGGAGGGAGTAATGAGACGGACCAAGTGGAACGCAATGGCGTTCCTCTTCTCGGGCGCGCTCGTCCTGGCTGCTTGTGGACAGCAGCCTGGTGAGTCACCCGACGAGTCCGAGCCGGCCGGTTCACAGCCT
This sequence comes from Candidatus Limnocylindria bacterium, assembly GCA_036380655.1. Lineage (GTDB taxonomy): Bacteria > Chloroflexota > Limnocylindria > QHBO01 > QHBO01 > JACDBZ01. The sequence continues at coordinate 2,338 of DASVEH010000018.1, forward strand.
GTCGGTTCAGAGCCCGCCGCGACCGGCGGCGAGGGCACTGGCACGATCACCTATGCGATCGATGGCCAGCTGACCACCCTGTCGAACGCCAACAGCGACGTGCCGACCGCCGAAGCCTTCAGCTTCATCGCGGCCGCCCTGTACGGCTACGACGCCACCCTGACGCCCGTCCCGGATCTCGCCGCGGATCTGTGCGAAGTCAGCGAGGACGATCTCGTCTGGACCTGCACGCTGACCGATGCGACCTTCCACAACGGCGACCCGGTGACCGCGGCCGACGTCGTGTTCACCTACGAGATCGCCAAGAGCGCCAACTGCCGGTTCAACCCGTCGGTCTGCCTGGCGCCGTTCCTCGAGTCGGCGACGGCCGTCGATGACACGACCGTGGAGTTCACGCTCCTCGAGCCGTACGCGCCGTTCGCGACCGTCATCCTTCCGGGCATCGCCATCGACTCCGAGGCCGTCGTCACGGCTGCCTTCGAGGAGTTCGCGGGCGCTGCCGAGGGTGCGGACCCGGCCGAGGTCAGCGCGGCAATGGATGCGCTCAACGCCGGCGCGGCACCCGAGGAGGGCGATCCCGACCCGGCTGCGTGCGAAGCCGCCATCGCGGACGGCGAGGCCGCCATCGAGTCGGCCGGCGTCGAGCTGCCGAGCGCTGACGACTTCAACACCGGTGGCGAGAACGCCGACGAGTACGACCCGTGCGCACATGCCACGGCGCTCGCCGACCTGCTGAGCCAGATCCTCGCGACCCTCGAGGAAGAGGGCGTCGACGCCATCGCGGCCGTCTACCCGCTCCTCTCCTTCAACAGCGAGCCGGTCAACGCCGG
>DASVEH010000019.1:0-5580 GCA_036380655.1 Candidatus Limnocylindria bacterium
CTGTCTGGTCGACCGTGGCGAGGGTACGCGTCAGCGACTGACAGAACGAGGCGTTCGGTATCGGCCGATGCTGACGTACCGGGAGCTCGGCATCGAGCCCGTCCCGGACCGTGGACCAGTCCCGGCTTAGGGGCCTAGGCAGCAGCATCCCGCTCTCTTCTGAAGAATGCCGAATGCTCGCCGCATGGTGCGCTGACTGGGCAGAGAACAGCGGAGACGCTCGGTACTGCTCAGTCGGGCGGGCCCTTGATCACATCGCTGACGAGTGGGACTACCGTGGGGGCGGATGGCCAGCCACGATCACTCGTGATCTAGAAGCGGCTCTGGCCGAGCGACTGCCGGATGTGCTGAACGCCGACACGGCAGTTGACGGCTCCTACCACGGCCGTCTGCTTCGCGAGGAAGTCGACCGAATACTGGCGTTAGGTTCCTGACACTGCTCCTGAAGGAGGCTGGATGGAACTCCCCGAGTGGGTGACGAAGGTCGGCAACGTCTGGGCGCTTGTCGGTCTCTGCGTCTTCGCCGCGATACCGCTCACCGTCGCCGGTTGGCCCTTCCTGGGAGGCGTAGCGCTGTTCGTAGCGCTTGCAGTGTTGGCCTTCGCGGCCCTCACAGGCGATCACGGCAGCAACCAAAGCTCCGGGGATCCTTCGCCGGATGCCACGGGGGCGGAGCCGGAGGATTCAGTCGCGCCGTATCCCGTCGAGCAACCGCGAGGCGGCGCCCAACCAACCGGGACGCCCTCGGCTGACTTTCATGAGGTGGTGTATAGGCACCTGACGAGCGATCAGCCCAATTTCCTGGGTGAGGATGACCAGACGTCGGTGCGCTTTTTTGTGAACCTACGTCGGGCGGCCCTTCAGCATGGCCAGCTAGAGGTCTTGGTAGACGAACTGGAGGGTCTGATACGGCGCTCTGTTGCGTATTTGGACAACTGGGACATCCTCGCAGGACCCAAGTCTGGGAACGCCGCGCTCGTGCTTGCTACCGCTGAGCGACTCGGCCTCAAGCCGATGTTCGTAAGAGATCGGAAACTCAACGGACAATACGTCGAATGCGCACGGACTTCTGGCCGTGTCCTTTTGGTCGATGACGTTGCGTCCGACGCCCACCTACTGCTGCCAACCGCTGTCCGAATCCGGCAGGCGGGCTACGTCTGCACGAATGCCTTCCTCCTTATTCGGCGAGGTGAGGGCACCCTGGGCGACAGGCTCGGCGGCGAGGGGACTGACCTCCGTCCTCCAATCTCGGTGGCTGCCGAGCACGTCATGAGCGATGAGGACTTCGCGAGACTCGTGCGGTCGATGGAGGCTGCACGGGAGTCCTGAGCGCCATCGGGGTCATGGCGCTTGCGTCCCCAGGGACAGATGGACCTACTGGCCGCCGACCTCCACCAACCGGTCCTGGGTCACTCTGTCGATGTCGCCTGCAGCCTCGCGATTGACGATTGACTCGTCTTCAAAGGCTCAACCCTTTGTCGATCTGGCGCGCAGACTGCTGATGCAAATCTCTCGCTTGTGCTGAGCCCGGAGTCGCCGGGGGAGAGCGTTGAACAACGGAGTCAAGCTGCCTGCGTAGGGCATCGAGCTGGATGGCTTCGAGAGCCTGCTCGACAGCCCTGATGCCGTCCCATAGATCGTTGACCACCGGCCCGCCAACTGCATCCCACCTAATCTGTGCCGAGATCGGCTCGGGTATGAGTCGGTCGACCGTGCGGACCGCCGATCGGCGGTCTCGGCGAGATGACCCGAGGGCAGCGGCTTGATTTCGTGCTGCGCCCAGTTCGACCCGGACGTCGTTGATACGGCGGGCGGCGCCGCCTTCAGGAGTGTGCTCCCAGCGGCCGGTGCCGCTGTGGAGGTCTCGCAGGTCCACCTCCAGGGCAGCGAGCCGTCGGCGTAGATCATCCTCGATGGGTTGGGCGGGAGCGGCGCTGTCGATGATCCAACGCTGTTGGCGGTCATTGGCCCAGTCGAGAGCGAGGTCGTGGCGGGCTTGGTCGAAGTCGTCGGCGATGGCGTGGAGGGTGGTGCCGTGGCGGGCTCGGCTCATGGCGACGTAGGCGAGCTCTCGGCCGCCGCCGGCGGCGAGGACGTGGGCTCTGTCGTGGGTGGCGCCCTGGGCACGGTGCACCGTGACGGCGTAGTCGTGGTCGAGGTGGTCAGCGTCGATCGCCTTCCTGTCGAGGATGACCGAGCGGCCGTCCTTCGTCTCCGCGGCGAGGCGTGAGGTCCGGACGTCGACAGCAGTGACGGTGAGACGTTCGCTCGTCACGAGGCCGTGGTCCGGGAGTGGGGCGAGGACGACGATCTGATCGCCCTTCGCATAGGGGCGGCCGCCGGGGGCCCAGAGGTCCCGTCCTGACACCCGGCCAAGGTCCCGGGATAGGTCCCGTGCGAGGCGGTTGAGGTCCTGGACGTCGTCCCGACGCCAGGCCAAGAGAGCGGTGTCGTGCCCGGCGTCTACATCGGCTGCCCAAGCGTCCACCATCCCGGCGAGGGCCTCCGTGCGGTTCGTCGAGAGGGACGTTCGGCCTCGGGCGAGGTACCAGTCGACGGCTCGCTCGACTGATCCGTGGCGTAGCTCGGCCAGGGCGGCCCGTTCGGCTGGGTCTCACTGGCGGACGTTGCGGTCGAGGGTGGTCAGCAGCTCCGGGTGGCGATCGAGGAGCGATGCCACCGCTCCGCCGGGACCGATGGCGGAGAGCTGGCGAGGGTCGCCGACGAGGACGACCTTCGCCCTCGCTCGCTCGACGGAGGTGATCAGACGGAGTAGGTCGGCGTCCGCGGTCATGGCGGCTTCGTCGATGACGACGACGGTTCGGTCATCGAGCCCGATCTGGTTGTGGTCGATCCGCCAGAGCAGCGATGCGATGGTGCGGCTCTCGATGTGCGCCTCGTCGCCGAGGGTCCGGGCGGCCTGGCCGCTGGTCGAGGTCCCGATGATGCGGTAGCCGTCCACCTCGAGCGCAGAGGCGGCGGCGTCGAGTGCGGTGGTCTTGCCCGCTCCCGCGACGCCCACGATCACCTCGACCGATCGTCCCGAGGAGCAGACCGCTCGGACGGCATCTGCCTGGCCGGGTGTGAGGAAGTGGCCGATCTCGTCCTCCTTGGCCTCGATTGCGGCGTCGACGTCGTCAGCCGAGACGGTCGGGCCGGGAGCGTCGACGAGACGCTCGACGGCTGCGGCGATGGCCTGCTCGGTGGCCAGCACCTCGACCGTGGCATAGGCCTGCTCGTGCAGCGCCCCGGCGCCGATGAGGGGGACGACCGCTGAGCCGGCGAGGACGTGGTCGACGATGCGGTCGAGCTCCCTCGGGTCCCAGCCGTAGAGCTTCGGCGCCAGGACGGCGATCAGCTGGGTGCGGGTGAACACCTTGTGGCGGGCCATGAGGTCCCCGTCGATGTGGAGGACCTCGCCAGCCAGCTCCTCGACCTGCTCGTCGCTCATCCCGAAGGGGGTTCCGACGCCCGGGAGGCGAGCGGCGTCGAGCGTCTCGAGCAGCCGGTCGACCGACCAGCCGATGGAATCCAACTCGGCCCGCCACTGCGGCATCAGCTCGTCGACACCGGCGTCCCGCTTCGGCGCTCGGCTCTCCCGGGCGGCGACGGCCCGGGCCCGGTAGCTGTCGTGGCCTGTCTCGGCGAGGTACGCGCTGATCTCGTCTGAGCGCTTGGAGAACAGCTCGCACACCTCGTCGGGCACGCCTGCGATGCGCCAGTGCCGCAGGTTCCCGGACGGGCCGTTGTCGAGCTCGATGGTGAAGCCGAGCTCGACGGCTCGGGCGGCGGAGTAGAGCCGGCCGACCATCGTCGCTGCCTCGACGGTGTCTCGCAGCGCAGCGGAATCCAGTCCCTTGTGCCCGCCTCGCTCGTCGAGCATCTCGGTCACGTTGGCGACGAGGACGTGATCGTGTGGCATCGGATCGCCCGCCCGCGAGGTCCCGTGGCGGGTCCGGGCATAGACCAGTCCGCCGGTCGGGGTGCGGACTTGTGCTCGTCCACGGCGCCCGCCTCGCTCCTGGAACCAGGCGTCCAGCCAGTCCATCGTCGCCTGCGTCTCGACGTCGAGGATCGAGTGCATGTCGTCGGCCTGATCGATCACGCCGAGGACGGCGACCGACTTGTGGGCGCTCACCACCAGCTCGAACCCGGGCCGCTTCGTCGCCGCCAGGCGGCGTCCTGTGGTCGGGTCGATGAAGCCGCCGGGGCCGAAGGCGGCCCCGTACGCGTCGGGCGTCACCTCGCCGTCGAGGCCGAGGCGAGCGGCGCCAGCGCCGCCCCACCGCAGCGGCGTCTCGCCCCGGGAGCCGTAGTAGTCGAGGGCCGCGCCGGGGTGGTCGTCGGCTCTGCCGACGACGGTCTTCTGGTGGTACGCCACCTCGTTCACGCCCATTGGGCGGAACCACGCCATCAGCCGGTCGTGCGAGGGATCGTGCAGCCGAAGGTTGCAATCTTGTTCGCCATCGGGGTCGTTGTGGACCGGGATGAGGGTCGTGGTCCAGGTGTTCGCGATGGCTGGTCAGTGGTGGATTCTGGCGGTCAGATCGTGCGTCGTCCTTCGTGTTGACGAGGTCGGTTCGTGGGTCTGCTGAGGGTGGGCCGAGCGCCTCGGGTGGGTGTCCTCGAGCCGGGGCTCGCGGTCACTTCTCGCGCTTCTTGTCGTGAATCTGCAACGACGGAGGCCTAGGTCAGAGAGAGGGGTTGTAGAGGCGCCCATCGCGCACCTCTCGCCACTCGACCCGGCGCACGGCTCCGACCGGAGGACGATCCCGATGACCGCACCGACCGACTTCCCGACCACTGAGCTGCCGCGGCTGCTCAACATCACGCAGGTGGCCGATCACCTCGGCGTGAACGTCCGCCATGTCCGGAGGCTCGTCTACGAGCGGCGGATCCCGTTCATCAAGTGGGGCCACCTCATCCGCTTCGACCCGGCGGACGTCCAACGGTGGATGAAGGCGAACACCGTCCAGCTGCCGCCGACCCGACCGGAGCACCCACCGGCGGTGGGTCGGCGTTAGGGGAGTCGACCCGTGGCCTTCGCCCACTTCTCGACGTCCGGCCACGCCCAGATCCGCACCCGCCCGACGTTGGCGACCGCTGGAGGGAAGTCGGCGTGACGACGCACCAGGTTGTGCGCCGAGGTCGAGTAGCCCATGCCCAACCGCCGGGCGATCTCGTCGAGGCCGACGAGGTCGTCCACGTCGACCCGCCTGCCCATCCAGACGACGCTACGACGTTGTGGTTGAAATGTGCATTGTTCGGTGGTCTGATGGGTACCCCACCTGAGACACAGAGTGGCCCCGGCGCAGCGCCAACTGCCCGGGGCCGTGGCCGGAACCCCGGGAGGTCCCGACGATGAGCGACCCTACGCGTCCACCCCGCACAGGCGTGGATGATCCGACAGCGCGCCCTGACGGCGGGAGTGGAGTGCGTGAGCAGGGCGCCGACGACGCTGTGTCCCGGCTCCGAGCCGAGGTGACCGACCTGCGTCTGCGCCTCGAGGACGAGGTGCGCACGCACCGGGTCGTCGTGGTCGACGATGCCGGCATCGGTCGTATCCGGCTCGCCGCGGGC
>DASVEH010000020.1:0-12206 GCA_036380655.1 Candidatus Limnocylindria bacterium
TCCGCGCCAGGGCTACGAACCTGCTCTCAACCCGCTCGTACGCCGCCAGGTCCTCGGGCCCGAGCCAGCTCTCGGGACCGCCGACGACCACCTGGTCAACCAGCGCCCAGGTGTCCTCGCCAGCCACGGAGGTGAACGCCGGCTCGAGCATCAGGCCGAGCTCCCTCACGAGCTGGGCATAGCCAGTGTGACCCGGACCAACCACCTCGCCGCCCAGCTGCACCAACCGGCCGTCGGGCAGGTAAGTCTGCGCCACCCGACCACCGACCCGGTCTCGGGCCTCGAGCACCAAGACGTCCACGCCAGCGCGAACCAGGTCCCGTGCTGCGGACAACCCGGCCAACCCCGCGCCGAGGACCACCGCATCCAGGCTCATCCGCTCGCCTCCTCCACCGCCGGCACGACTGTATGGTGAAACCGTATCGTCGTACGGTCGTCGCGTTGAGGAGATGTTCGTGGCCACTTCAACCCGACCGGCACGCCGAGCCGGGCGCAACCGCACCGACGTGTTGCGGGCAGCGGGCGAGGTCATCGCGGCTCGCGGCGTTGAGGGCACCCGGTTCAGCGACGTCTCCGCGGCGAGCGGCGTGCCCGTCAGCACGCTGCAGTACTACTTCGGGAACCGCGAGGACATGATCGTCGCCGTCCTACGAAACGTCGGCGCGGAGGAGATCGTGCTCCTGCAACGCACTCTCGACGAAACTGACCACTCCTCGCCATGGCAGCAACTGGTCGGCCTGATCCGGGTGGGAGTGGCGCAGGAATCCACCAGCCCCGTCCATACCTGGCGGCTGTGGGTGGAGTTGTGGCGGTCCGCCATGCGCGACGACGAACTCAGGGCCGACGCGCTGAACGTCGCCCGCCGCTGGCGGGAGCTGCTCATCACCGTGATCGAGCGCGGCCAGCGCGCCGGCGAGTTCCGCGGCGACGTCTCCGCCATGACCGTGGCACACCAGACCATGTGTCTGATGGACGGGGTGGGCATCCCGGCGGCCCTTGCCGACCCGACCCTTACCTCCCCACTCCCCCTCGTCACAGAAGCCGTGGCCGCGTTGCTCGGCGTTGAGTCCGAACCGCTTGCGGACTGACTGGCTGGCCACACGCTAGCCATACGCCCGTGTGCCTGACTCGGCCCGGAGCCCTCGTCGGTCGCTGCCACTCGCAGCACTGCCAGCAGCCCGGATCTCGCCGCGGAGCGTGCGCACGGAGACGCACGCTCCTGCCGCCACCGGCCGTTGGTTCGCGGTGCGGCGTGCGTCATTCCGCCGCGAGACCCGGGAACAGCGAACATTCCTTGCCCTTTGCCACACCGAATGGCCCCATCATCGAGCGATCGGTAGTGCGGGCTCTGTCCGTCAAGCGGCACGCTGGCGGGTACAAACCCCCTCTTCATGTGCGGCGCGTGGGAGTCCCGGACATCGCGCGATGAAGGTGCGTCTGTCCGCCGCCAGTCGGCGCGCGGCACCGTCCGGATCTGCCGATGAGCGGACGGGCGTGTGCGTCGCACCCGGGGCCACCAGGCGCCCGTAGCAAACCTCGACATGCCTGGCTCGTGCACCTCGGGCGGCCCGTGCTGGCGGCTCACTCGCTAGTCACGGCGTTGCCGCAGGTCCGACCGCATGAGGTCGGCGATCTTGATTTGGATGGCCAGCGGCGGTGGGCCGTCGTTCGTGACGGCGGTGAGAGTGCTCAGTTCCTTGCCGTTCTGCTGGATCCACATCAGTCCGTGGACTGAGGAGGCCAGCACGGCGCCGGTCTGGGCGATCGGCTGGGTCTGCCACGCGACCTCCTTGCAGGACGCGAGGTTCGTAACGAGTCGGTCGACCGCGCCCGACGCCTGGGCGGCCGACGGGAATCCAATCACGTCGTGCCATACCTGTCCGGGTTCGCCGCTGGTCCGGACGTCGAAGTTCCCGCCCGAACCTCCCCGGGCTGCCGACGACCAGTCCCCTGCACACGGTTCGTTAGTGAACATCTCCTGGATGTCGGCGATGGACCAGTCGGGCACCTGCGCCACGATCTTGTTGAACTCGGTCGCGAAGGGGTCTCCATCAATCCGCAACGGGTCGCCGGGATCCGTCGGTGCCGGGGACAAGGGTGCGGGGGCCGGCTGCAGCTCGCTGTGGTCGTCCGACAGGGAAGCCTGCACGACCCCAACCGTCAGGACGGCGACCGCCGCAGCCGCCGCGACTGAGACCGTGCGGCGACGCCGGACCAGCCGCTCGCCCCGGAGCGCGTCCTCGCCGGCCGGGGTGGCCGGTGCATGGATATGGTCGTGCAGTTCCACCAGCCGCGTGATGACGTCCTGGTCCCTCATCGCTCTTCTCCTTGCAGGGAGGGGGTGCCGAAATCGGACTGCAGGGCGCGCCGCAGTGCGGCCAGGGCGTCCCGGGTCTGCGTCTTGACCGTCTCCGGGCTGATACCGAGATCGGCGGCGGTCTCCTCGACGGAGCGGTCCCAGATGTGCCGCAGCACGATGACCTTGCGCTGACCGGGCGGGAGGGCCCGGATCGCCGTCCAGATGACGTCGGCGTCCTCCGGTGCCAGGCCGGGCTCGAGCGGTGGCAGGTTGACGGAGGTCGAGGCGAACTCCCGGCGCCACGGCCGCCGGCGGTCGCTGTAGTGGCTGTTGACAAGCATCCGACGGATGTACGCCTCGGGGTTGTCCGCGCGGGTCACCCGAGACCAGTTGCGATAGAGCCTGGCGAGCGCATCCTGGACAACGTCCTCGGCGCGGTGCGGGTCGCCGCACAGTAAGCACGCGGTCCGGTACAGCTGCGCACGTCGGGCGGACACATAGGCGCTGAAGGCTGGTTCGCGGTCCATCGGACCCCCTTTCGCGTCCCTGACGCAGGCACGGGCCCGCCGGGTTGGGTCCACGGCAAGAATTTGTTTCTTTCTCGTCCGCAGTGTGGCACCGCCCAAACGGGCAGAAGTCCAATTCCGCACGAAGTGATCCGCGCGCACATGCCGCGATGGGGGTGCGTCACTCCGCCGCCTGCCGCGCACACCAGTCGATCTGGAACGGCTCCTACCGAGCGAGCATCGCGACGCGAACGATCAAGGACCAGGTACCGCTCAGTAGTGCCGGTTGATGATGGGCTCGCGGTGCCGCCGGTCTGACATCACCGCTGACCTGTGGCGTCGCCGCCCTCTTTGATGAGCCAGGATCCCGGACGAGGAGCGTCGCCGAAGTCGCGGCGAATCCGCTTGTTGAGGTAGTGCGACGCGATGTGTGTGGCTGCCCGAGACTCGTCGGTGAAAAGTTTGTCTGAAATAAGGACGCGCAGCTCTTCCTGCGTGGGCATCCTGCCTTCCCCGTAGGCCGTTTCTACGGCGATGGCAGCCGACGTGACGTCCAGGGACTCCTCACCAAACATGCGCAGGTGCCGCCACAAGGTTTCCCAGATCACTTGCGCTGCTCATGGTCAGCGCGCTGCGATCTAGATTCTCCACTGTCACCTGTGCGAGTTCGACACCCCACACGGAGACGGGCCGGATACCCGGAGGCAATGTCGACCATCCGCGCGGGCTTGTTGTCTGCAACGTTCCGACGTTGTCGAGGTACGCGGGCCGCAGTTGGACTCGAACCCGCGCGCCCTCGAGTCGGTACCGCACAAACTCCCAGGCAGCGACAAGCTGGGAAACCGCCAGCGCCACCTCGGCTGGGGTTCCGATCACCCGCTTTCCCTACGAGGAGTACCGCCGAAAGCACGGTCGCAGAAGTGCTCTCGCCGAAGTCACGGTGCTTGACTCTGTGCCCGACATCGTTGAACTGACAGTCGAATTTGAGGAGCGACCGGCCTGTTGATCCGGACGTGGCGTTCGGTATCGCCGTCGCGAGTCGCCTGCGTTCTATCGCCGCGTGCCGGGCGCACTCATCTGCCGATGAGCGGTCATGCCGGGCTTCGACTGTCCCGCCGTGTGGTTGGCGTTTGCGGGCGGCGCGACGTCGGCCGGGCGACTGACTTCATGGTCACTGTCGTCGTCGGTGAGGCTGCGGGGGTCCCTCAGCGCGGCAACGGATTCGGGCCCGTCGCGGTCACGAGCCGCTGGGGCACCCAGTCGTCGACGTGATGGAACCCATCGTCGAACGGGCCAGCATCGAGCTCGACGGACGCCCTCAGTGAAAGCCGATAGAACTTCACGTGGGTGAAGTCCTCGAACAAGATGTAGACGGGGTCGGGTGTGCTGTTCGGGCCCTGAAATTGCTGTCCCGTCAGGACGGGCTTGTGGGCTCCGACGAACGCGTCGAAAGTGTCGCCGACAACGACGCCGAGGTGCTCCAATCCCATCTTGTAGACGCGCTGGTGCACGGGCGGGATGAGCTCGATGAGCGGGACGACTTTGCCGTCGAGGACTTCGAGCGGCTCGACGGGAACGATCAAGGAGATCGGGCGACCGTTCCAGACGTTCTCGCGATTGGCGACCGCGTGACGTTCGAGCAGGTTCCGCACATGCGCGTACTGGTCCCACTCCGGCACGCGGACGGCCACGTGGCTGAGCGGGTACGGGCGGATGTCGATGCCCCGGGCGAGCAGGCGGTCGTGCTGCTGCGCGGCGAACGCCCGATAGTCCCCGATGATGTCGCCCACCGGATCGGCCATCGCCGCCTCCTCTCAGCCCGCCATCGTACGACGGGGTGGTGGGCGGCGGACACATCGGGAAGCCGCTCGCAAACGCTGGAACTGCCGCTGATCGGTCATGCCGTGAGCGTTCAGGCTCGTCGACGAGATCGCGCCACTAGGGGTCCCGGCGCATGAACCAGACGTGCGGGCCGCCCTCGGGCGAGTCAGCTTCCTCGACAACGTGGAATCCGAGACGCTCGTAGAGCGGCACGTTGCGCGGCGTGCCCGTCTCGAGGATGACGGCCGTGTTGCTCTCGCGTGTCCGCCCGAGCCCGAAATCGACGAGCGCCGAACCGATCCCGCGTCCTTGCCAGCCGGGCTCGACCGCCACGGAGTCGAGATGCCAGAGCGGCTCGGGTGGAATCTTCGAAGCCACCCACTCATAGAAGCGCTCGTGCCGCAGGCCACCGTCATCGGTCACGTCGTGAGTTGTCGAATCGTCGACGTGAGCGAGCGCGTCATCCCACACGTCGGTCTGGTCGGGCGGGACGAGCACGAGGGCGCCGTGCCCGTCCGCGGTCTCCCACACGAGCCCTTCGTCCAGCAACGGGCCAAGGAAGAGCGCATACGCTCGAATGCACCGTTCCTCGAGGTCGTCGCTTCGACCTCCGAGCGGCCACGTCAGCATCGGCTCGGTGACAAACGCACGGCCGAGCACCCCGGCGATCTGGGCGATACGGGTCGGATCGGCCGGACGGATCTCCACCACGGCTCGAGCATATGAGCGTCACGGACGCAGCGGAACACCTCACTCGAGGCCTGCGGAGCCGGCGAGCAGCCTAGGTGTCCGGCCGTGCCGCGATCAGCGTGCGTCATTCCGCCGCCTGCCGCCGTCGCCCAGTGTGGTTAGCGTCAGCGTGTTCAAGTGCCTCGTCGTCCCCGCGGCGAACGCGGCCTGGCCTCGCCATAGGTCGTCGCGCGAGGTGCATCATGTCCAGCCCATCCCGGCTTTTGCTGTTCCAGCCGATGTCGATGACCGCGGCACAACTGGCGGCGGTTTCCTTCCTGGCCCGGTACGCCGGGCATACCCATGACCTGTACTCCTACCAATTGCGTCGCTGGTTCCAGTGGTGCGAGCGCAACGGTCTAGACCCGCTGGTCGGGATCCAACGCGCACACGTCGAGCTCTACATCCGCGGCCTGGGCGAGACAGGCCTCATGGCGTCTTCGACCAACACGATGATGCACGGGGTCCGCGGATTCTTCCGCTTCGCCCACACCGACGGCCTGATCCCATCCGACCCGGCCGTCTACGCACGGCTACCGAAGGTGCACAGCGACGAGTCCCGGACCCACGGCCTGGACCGGCTCGAGCTGATCCGCTTCCTCCAGGTCGCCCAATCGATCACGGTTCACCACGGCGCGCTGGCCTATCTGCTGGGCATCAACGCCCTGCGCGCGTCGGAGGCGGCCGCCGTCCGGATCGAGGACTACGCGGAGACCATGCGTGGCCACCGGGTCCTGCACCTGGTGGGCAAAGGCGACAAGCCCGCCACCATGCCCCTGACCGTCCCAGTCCTGCGGGTTCTGGAGGCCTGCCGCGCTGAACGCATCGCCGGGCCCGCTGGTCCTGCGTCCCATGTCGGGTGCGCCGATCGACCGTCGCGACGTCTACCGGATGGTGCTGCGGATCGCGAAGGCCGCTGGCATCCCCCGTCACATCAGCCCGCACTCGCTGCGACATGCGGCAATCACCAACGCACTCGACGCCGGGGTCCCGCTCCGTGACGCCCAGATCCTCGCGCGACACGCCGATCCGCGAACCACCGAGCACTACGACCGCGCCCGCGGCAACCTCGACCGCCACGGCGTCCACTTCCACACCGCCTAGGTCGCCGGCGTATAGCCAGCTCGACCGCGGCGAGGCGCGGCTGCGTCAACTCCGCCCACTGTGACGCGGAGCCGCGGAGCGAGCCCAGCCGAGTGATGATCCGAGCAGGTCTACGTGTCCGTGATCCTCGCCCGCGTTCGGCTGAGCGCGCACAGACAAGGGTCCGCGCGCACCGCCCCTATGCCAGGGTGCGGCAAAGTCAAAGTATCGCCGCAGCGGGCTCAATCAGGCCCAGTACGTGAAGGTCCCGTGACCCAGACGGGCCGGCCCTTGCGTGGTAGTCCACTGAGCAGTCACAAACCATGCCGCCAGCGATACCTTGGTCGAGCACGCCGTGCATGCTCGGAGGCGCTGGGAGGGGTGTCCCGATGGCGAAACGGACGACCACGACCGGTGCACTCGAGCGCGGGCGCCAGGCCGTCGGCAAGCACGCTTGGGGGGAAGCCTTCGCAGAGCTTTCCGCCGCGGATCTGGACCTGTCACTCGAACCCGCCGATCTCGAGCGGTTGGCCGTCACCGCTTGTCTGGTGGGCAAGGATGGCGAGGCCGTCGACTTGTGGGCGCGGGCGCATCGCGAGTGGATGACACGGGGCGATCCGGCACGAGCCGGACGGTGCGCGTTCTGGCCCGCGTTGTGGTTGCTCATCACCGGCGAAGTGGCCCCGGGCACCGGATGGCTGGCGCGGGCTCGGGAGGTGCTCGAAGATCTTGACTGCGTTGAGCAAGGGTACGTGCTGGTTCCACGCGCACTGCTGACGATGTTTGGGGGTGATGCCGAGGCCGCGTACGCCGCGTTCGCCGAGGCAGCGGAGATCGGCGACCGGTTTCACGAGCGCGACCTGATGACCTTCGGTCGGCTGGGTCGTGCCCAGGCCCTAATCCGGCTCGGAGACACCGTTGGGGGCACCGCCCTGCTCGACGAAGCCATGGTCGCCGTGACGGCCGGCGACGTCTCACCGATTGCATCCGGCATCGTTTACTGCGCCGTGCTGTTGGAGTGCACGAGCATCCTCGACTTACGTCGCGCGCGCGAGTGGACCGCGGCGCTTGACCGTTGGTCTGCCGCCCAACCCGACCTGGTTCCCTTCCGCGGGCAGTGTCTGGTACATCGCGTCGAGGTCATGCAGTGGTACGGCGACTGGTCGGACGCCCTCGCCGAGGCGGACCGGGCCCGGGCACAACTCTCCGACCCGCCGCGCCCGGCGCTCGGCATGGCCTGCTACCAGCTCGGTGAGCTGCACCGTCTGCGCGGGGAGTTCGCCGCGGCCGAGGAGGCGTACCGCGAGGCCCACCGGCTAGGCCGGATGCCACAACCTGGCCTGGCCCTCCTCAGGTTGTCCCAAGGGCACGTCGAGCAGGCGCTTGCAGCGATCTGGCCGGTCCTGGAGGAGGCGCGCGATCATCCGACCCTGTCGCAGCTGCTCGGGGCGTACGTTGAGATCGCACTCGCCGCGAGGGATATCGCGACGGCGAGGGGCGCCGCAGATCAACTGGCAGAGGTCGCGGCAGACCTCGACGTAGCGTGCCTCCGGGCGCGCTCGGCGCACGCGACCGGTGCTGTAACTCTCGCGGAGGGCGACGCGGGTGTGGCCGCGGCCGCCTTGCGCCGGGCCTCGACGACGTGGAAGGAACTCGAGGCGCCCTACGAACTCGCACGCACCCGGGTTCTCCTGGGGCTCGCATTGCGGAAGCTGGGTGACGAGGACGGCGCGGCGATGGAGCTCGACGCGGCGCGCTGGACTTTTCGTCGGCTGGAGGCGGCGCCGGACCTCGCCCATATGGAGAAGCTGTTTCGGACAGGAACGACCGACTATCACTACGGGCTCACGGGACGGGAGTGCGAGGTGCTCGCGTTGGTGGCCGTCGGCAGGACGAATCGGGAGATCGCAACGACCCTGATCATCAGCGATCACACCGTGCGCCGCCACCTACAGAACGTCTTCGCCAAGCTCGGTGTGTCCTCACGCGCCGCCGCGACGGCGTACGCCATTCAGCACGATTTGATCTGAGGGCCGCGTGGCACGAACGAACCACGCCGCGCTGCCCGGACAAGTTGGCACGGAAGGGCGATGAACGCGCCTCTCCGCCGTCGTTAGCGTCGCTGTCCTCAGCATCAGACGGATCGGAGGACGGCCATGTCCACGCAGTATGACGTCATCGTTGTGGGGGGACGTTGCGCCGGTTCGGCGACCGCAATGCTGCTGGCACGTGCGGGGTATCGCGTCTTGGTTGTAGACAAGACGACCTTCCCGAGCGACACGATATCCACCCACATCCTCCATCCTCCCGGGGTTGCCGCCCTGAAGCGCTGGGGTCTGCTCGACAGGTTGGCGACGACGGGCTGTCCGCCGTTTGCGGACTATTCCTTCGACTTCGGGCCGTTCAGGATCGCCGGGTCACCGGGGGCAGACGATGGGGCGTCCGAAGCCTTCTGCCCGCGGCGCACGGTCCTGGACTACCTGCTCGTCGAGGCGGCGGTCGCCGCAGGCGCTGAGCTTCGTGAGCGCTTCAGTGTGGACGACCTCCTCGTCGAGAACGGACGCGTCGCGGGAGTCCGTGGCCACGGCGCGGGCGGGAAGGCTGTGACCGAGCGAGCTCGGGTCGTGGTCGGTGCCGACGGGAGGCGTTCGTTGGTGGCGAAAGCCGTCCGGGCGTCGCGGTACCACGAGCAGCCGACGATCGCGGTGGCCTATTACGCGTACTGGAGCGGCCTGCCCGCCGACGGGTTCGAGGCGTACATCCGTCCGCCCCGTGCCTTTGGCGTCGCACCCACAAACGACGACCTGACCATGGTCACCGTGAACTGGCCCCGAGCCGAGTTCGCCGCCAACCGCGGGGACATCGAGGGCACCTGCCTGAAGGCGTTCGAGCTGGTCCCCGAGTTTGCCAAGCGGATCCGGAGCGCTACGCGGGAGACCCGGTATACCGGTACGGGAGACTTGCCGAACTACTTCTGCAAACCATACGGACCAGGCTGGGCCCTCGTCGGAGACGCGGGGCAGCACAAGGACCCAATCACGGCCCAGGGCATCAGCGACGCCTTCCAAGACGCCGAGGCACTGGTGGCTGCGCTCGACGCGACGCTCTCAGGGCGACGCGGGTACGACGAAGCCATGGACCAGTACCAAGGGGCCCGCGACGAGCGAGCACTGCCGATGTTCGAGTTCACCTGCGACCTGGCGCGGCTCCAGCCGCCACCACCGGAGATGCAGCAACTCCTCGCCGCGGTCGCCACCAGCCAGGAAGCGATGGACGGATTCGTCAGCGTCGTCGCCGGCACCCTGCCCGTTCCGGACTTCTTCGGACCCGAGAATACCGCCCGCATCATCGCCGGGGCGACGTCTGCCTCGCTCGCCTGACGCGCCGGCCAACTCACGCGTGCGTCACTTCGCCGCCTCTGCCCGGACTTTACGGACATGCCGATACCCGCGCCTCCCTCGTGACTCGGTCCAGCCATGGTTGGCCGCGAACTCGGGGCAGGGACATGACAGTCAGTTTGTCCTATGACAAACTGGCCCGGTGATTCAAGGTCGGACGGCTGTGGAGATCGCAACGAGCGTGCGCGATCTCGTGACTTCCAATGCCCTGGTACCCGGGGCCGAGTTGCCGACCGTCAGGGCGCTGGCCGACCGGTTGGGGGTGAACCGGAACACTGTCGCTTCGGCGTATGCGGTGCTGGTCAAGGCCGGCGTCGCCGAGACTGGCGGGCGACGTGGGACGCGCATCGCGGGTATCCCACAGGTTCCGCGCGAGACCGACTGGACGACCGGCTTGTCGACGACCGATGGCGCCGCCGACACCGGACAGGAACGGGTTGCCGACCCAGGTGCCCGTCCGCGCCCAGATCGTGCCTCTGGCCTGGTGGATCTGGCTAGCGGGAACCCCGACCGGGCGTTGTTGCCGAACCTGACCACGCCTGCCTCTTTCCGCCGGTACGAGACGGTGCTGTACGGCGACCCGGCGATTGACCCGGGCTTGCTCGCATGGGCAGTCGAGCATGTGTCGCCGCTGATCCCTGCCGCTCATGGGCTCGTTGTCGCGCACGGCGCCGTGGACGCGATCGATCGTGTCTTGGGTGCGTACCTGACCCGCGGGGACGCGGTAGCGGTGGAGGACCCGTGCTTCTTGGCCAGCATCGGGGTGCTTCGGGTCAACGGCTACCGGACCGCACCGGTGGCCACGGACGGGCACGGCATGGTCCCCGCGTCGCTGGCCGAGGCCATCAGCGGTGGCGTGCGTGCCGTGGTCTGCACCATGCGCGCCCTGAACCCGACCGGTGCAAGCGTCACCGCACAGCGAGCCGCCGAGCTGCGCGCCGTGCTGGTGGAGCACCCGCATGTACTGGTCATCGAGGACGACCACTTCGCCGGGATCGCCACCACCGACTACCACCGGGTTACTCCACCGCATCATCCGCGGTGGGCGCTGGTTCGATCGTTCTCGAAGTTCCTCGGCCCGGACCTGCGTCTGGCCGTGGTCGCCGCCGACCCGGACACCATCACGCGCCTTGAGACTCGACTCGCGGTCGGCGCTACCTGGGTCAGTCGCCTGCTCCAACACATCGCCCACCAGCTGCTGACCGACCCAACCGTGAGCGAGCTGTTGGCGCAGGCCGCAGAGACCTACCGGGAACGCCGCCGTCTGCTCCTCGAGGCCCTTCGGCGACGCGGCACACCGGCTTCTGCGATGGGAACCGATGGCCTCAATGTCTGGATCGAGCTCAACCAGCCAGCAGATCCGGTAGTTGCCCGCCTGGCCGCGCGCGGCTGGGCGGTCAGCGACGGCGCCACCTACTCCCTGACTGACAAGCCGACGCCCGCCCTTCGGGTCACCGTCTCGACCCTCACCCCGACCCAGGCCACCGCATTCGCCGACGACCTCTCCGACCTCGTCATCGGTGCCGACGATGAACCCCACGGCCGAGCCGCAGACCAGCCCGAGGAGCGCCGATGAGCACACCTACCGTCAGCCAACGCGAACCGACCGGAGCCCGTCCGGACAAGCATGACTACGCCACCCTCACCGAGGCTTCCTGGTTCGTGCACGGCGGCAACCGCGCCGACGACACCACCGGCGCCATCCGCACTCCGATCGTGATGGCGAACAGCTACCTGCTCCCCGAGGACCCCACCAGCATCGACGACCCCGGCTACGCCGGCCTGGTCTACACCCGCGAGCACGGCGCCAACCAGCGCGGGCTCGAGCAGAAGCTGGCCCGCCTCGACCACGGTGAGGCGGCCGCCGTCTTCGGCACCGGCATGGCCGCTATCTCCGCCGCGTTCTTCACCCTGCTCAACCCCGGTGAGCACGCGATCGTCTCCAACGTCGTCTACATGCGCACCTGGGGACTCTTCGACTCGGTGCTGCCGAAGAAGCTTGGAGTCGAGGTTGACTTCGTCGATATCACCAACCTCGACACGGTCCGAGCAGCCGTGCGCCCCAACACCCGGCTCATCCACACCGAGAGCATCGCCAACCCCGACCTGCGCGTCGCCGACATCACCGCCCTGGCCGACATCGCACACGACGCCGGCGCCCGCCTGACGGTCGACTCCACCTTCACCCCGCCACCTCTGCTGCGCCCCCTCGACCTCGGCGCCGACCTAAGCCTCCACTCGCTGACCAAGTACTTCAACGGCCACGGCGACGCCATGGGAGGCGCCGTGATCGGCGCAACCGAACTGGTCGAGGAGATCCGGACCGGCGTCCTGCACCACGTCGGCGGCGCGATCTCGCCGTTCAACGCC
>DASVEH010000021.1:0-3335 GCA_036380655.1 Candidatus Limnocylindria bacterium
GGAGGCGCCGGTGCCCGTGAGCCAGTACAGGGTGATGTTGTCGAGGACGTTGTCCCGGGTGAGGTTGCCCACCGGTGCGCCCTCGACCAACGCCCGGGAGATCTTGTAGTAGCTGTCCGTGTCGTGGTCGAGCATCCAGGCCGCCAACCCGACCGGTGTATCCAGCAGGGAGTAACCGATCGTCTGGGGCCGGGTGGTCTGCTCCAGGAAGTAGCCGAAGCCGTCCGTCGTGAACGCGTTGAGCTTTTCGAGCGCCGCGCGTTCCTGCTCGGATTCCTTCGGAAGGTGGTCCTTGAGGGCGATCGCCAGGGCGAGCAGGTTCACGTGGATGCCGAGCAGCCCTTCGGGCCCTTGGCGGCCCATCGCGTCCGTGACGGCAGCGCCCACATCGCCCCCCTGGGCGACGTAGCGCGAATAGCCGAGGCGCTGCATCAGCTCCGCCCACGCGCTGGCGATGCGGCCATTCTCCCAGCCGAGCTGGGTCGGCGTGCCCGAGAAGCCGTAGCCGGGCAGGGACGGCAGCACCAGGTGGAAGGCGTCCTCGGCGTTGCCGCCGTGCGCGGTCGGGTCGGTCAGCGGGCCGACGGTGTCGATCAGCTCGATGACCGAGCCGGGCCAGCCATGGGTCATGATCAGCGGCAGCGCATCCTCATGCCGCGACTTGACGTGGATGAAGTGGATCTCGACACCGTCGATCTCCGTCGTGAACTGCGGAAGCGCGTTCAGTCTTGCCTCGCACTTGCGCCAGTCGTACTCGCTGGACCAGTAGCGCGCGAGCTCCTGCAGCGTCGCCAGCTGCACGCCCTGTGATCGATCGGCCACCAGCTCACGGGCGGGCCAGCGCGTCGCCGCGATGCGCCGACGCAAGTCGTCGAGCTCGTGGTGTGGGATCTCGATCCTGAACGGCCGGATCTCGGTCGGGGCCGCGACAGCGATGCTCATGAGGATCTCCTTTCGCAAAGGCGACGGGCGACGGATGGACGCTCTGAAGGATCGTCGCCTCGCCTCGGCGTCGCGCCCGTGGTAGCCACGGGTCCACCCACTGGTCTGTCGCAACACGGCGGGCGCGCACCCACATGGACACTGGGGCGCTGGCGACCTGGCGGGGTACGATGTCCCCTCAGGAGTGGATGAGGGTGAGGGGCCGACCTTCGTGCGACTGACGTTCGATTCCGCATCACGACTGCAGGACAGGCGTGCCGAGCGTGAAATGCTCGATCGGCTTCTCGGGAATGCGCGATCCGGGACCAGCGGCGTCGTCGTGCTTCGTGGCGAAGCCGGTGTAGGCAAGACGGCTCTGCTGGACTACGTCCTTGCTCGGGGCGCAGGCTGCCGCGTCGTGCGAGCTGCTGGCGTTGAATCCGAGATGGAATTGGCGTTCGCCGGACTGCATCAGCTCTGCGTGCCGTTCGTGGGTCGGATCGACCGGCTCCCGGCGCCGCAGCGGGAGGCGCTCGGTAGTGCATTCGGTCTCCGAACCGGCGATCCGCCGGACCGCTTCCTGGTCGGCTTGGCGGTGCTGAGCCTGCTTTCCGAGGTCGCCGAGGAACAGCCGTTGGTTTGCATCCTCGACGACGTCCAGTGGCTCGACCGGGCCTCGGCGCAAGTGTTGGGTTTCGTGGCCCGCCGGCTCGCTGCTGAGGGTGTCGTGTTGATCTTCGCGCTTCGGGAACCCGGCGAGGATGAGAACCTCATCAACCTCCCGGAACTCTCCGTCCGGCCACTGCGGGACGCGGATGCCCGCGCCCTCCTCGCCACTGCCATCCCCGCGAGGATGGATGAGGCAGTCAGGAACCGGATCATCGCCGAGGCGCAGGGCAATCCCCTCGCGTTGCTCGAGCTCCCGCGAGGCTGGACGGCCGCAGCTTTCGCCGGGGGCTTTGGGACACCCGATGGCGTCTCGGTGTCGGCGCGCATCGAGGAGAGCTTCCGGCGGCGGCTGGCGCCAATTCCAGAGCAGAGCCGATTGTTGATGCTCGTCGCAGCGGCGGAGCCAGCCGGGGATCCCGTCCTGGTCTGGAACGCCGCCGAACGGCTGGGAATCCCGGTCGAGGCGGCCGCGCCGGCGAGGCAGGCCGGACTCCTCGAGCTGGACACGCAGGTGCGCTTCCGCCATCCGCTCGTCCGCTCGGTCGTCTACCGGCACGCGACACCAGGTGATCGCCGGCTCGTCCACGGCGCCCTCGCCGAGGCGACAAACCACACCGAGGATCCCGATCGCCGGGCTTGGCATCTCGCCGCGGCGAGCGCGGGTCCAGACGAAGCAGTCGCTGCGGAGCTCGAGCGGTCGGCCGGCCGGGCGCAGGCGCGCGGCGGCCTCGCGGCGGCGGCCGCATTCCTCCAACGGGCGGTCGCGCTGTCCAGCGATCCCGGGCGCCGAGCGGACAGAGCGCTCGACGCCGCCCAGGCCAGCTTGGGGGCAGGGGCCTTCGATGTGGCTCGTGGGCTGCTCGACGCCGCGGAGGCCGGACCGCTTGACGAGCTCGGGCGGGCCCGGGGGGACCTGCTCAAGGCGGAGATCGCATTTGCCCAAAACCGCGGCGGCGACGCACCACGGCTGCTGCTCGAGGCGGCAAGAAAGCTCGAGACCCTCGACGTACGCCTCTCGCGCGACACGTACCTCGAGGCGTGGGCCGCGGCCCTGTTTGCAGGCCGCCTGGCGAGCGGCGGCAACCTCCTCGACGTTTCCCGCGCGGCGGCATCTGCGCCCGATCCGGCCGATCCGCTCCCTTGCGATCTGCTCCTGGACGGCCTCGCCCTCGTCTTCACCGAAGGGCGTCCCGCCGCGACACCCGTGCTCCAACGCGCGATCGCCGCGTTCGCGAGTCGCGAGGTCTCCGCGCAGGAGATGCTCCGGTGGGGTTGGCTGGCCACGCGAGCGGCGAACCTCGTGTGGGACCACGAGAGTTGTCTTGAGATCGGCACGCGCGTCGTCCAGCTCGCTCGCGAAGCTGGAGCGCTCGAGGCCCTCGCCGTCGCCGACAACGCATGTGGTCAGGCCGTCGCGTTCGGCGGCGACTTCGCGACTGCCGCGTTGCTGGTGGCCGAGGTTGAGGCGGTCAGGGATGCGACCGGCACCCGCATCGCGCCACACGCTGCGCTTGCGCTCGCGGGCATCCGTGGGCGGGAGGCCGAGGCCATCGAGCTGATCGACCGCATCATCGCGGAAGCCCCCGCCGTCGGCCAGGGGACCGCCGTCCAGTACGCTCAGTGGGCCAGATCCGTTCTCATGAACGGCCTTGGCCGATACGAGGAGGCGCTGGCGGCGGCCGTCAAGGCGAGCGAGGATATGCCGCAGCTCCATGTCGCCATGTGGGCGCTGAGCGAGCTGATCG
>DASVEH010000022.1:0-5529 GCA_036380655.1 Candidatus Limnocylindria bacterium
CCCTCCACGTAGTGCACGCTCGAGCCCTCGTCGGCGATGATCAGGGTGCGCTCGAACTGGCCCATGTTCTCGGTGTTGATCCGGAAGTAGGCCTGCAGCGGCAGCTCGACGTGCACGCCCTTCGGCACGTAGATGAACGACCCGCCGGACCAGACGGCGGTGTTCAGCGCCGCCAGCTTGTTGTCGTTGGCCGGAATCACCGTCCCGAAATGCTCGCGGAAGAGCTCGGGGTGCTCCTTCAG
The DNA here is from genome assembly GCA_036380655.1 of Candidatus Limnocylindria bacterium. Classification (GTDB taxonomy): domain Bacteria; phylum Chloroflexota; class Limnocylindria; order QHBO01; family QHBO01; genus JACDBZ01. The sequence goes on from DASVEH010000022.1 coordinate 243, forward strand.
CGCCTGGTCGGTGCCGAGGAAGATGACGCCCTGCTTCTCCAGGTCCTCGCGGATGTTGTGGTAGACGACCTCGGAGTCGTACTGGCCGCCGACGCCCGCGAGGTACTTCTTCTCCGCCTCCGGAATGCCGAGCTTGTCGTAGGTGCGCCGGATGTAGTCGGGCACGTCGTCCCAGCTCTGGACGGCCTTGTCGGTCCCGGTGACGTAGTAGTAGATGTCCTGGAAGTCGATCCCGGACAGGTCTGCGCCCCACTTCGGCATCGGGCGTGCCTCGAAATGCCGGTACGCCTTGAGGCGCAGGTCGGTCATCCACTGTGGCTCGTCCTTGACCCGGCTGATCTTCTCGACGACCTCCGCATCGAGGCCCTTCTGGAAGATCTGGAGCGGCTTCTCCTCGTCGTGCCAGCCGTACTTGTAGCCGCCGGGGATCTGGTTCAGGGCTGGATTGGGAAGGGCCATGCGCTCCTCGCGGACTGCGCCGGGACCGCCTGCACGCGAATCCCGACTGATTTGGTCGGTGTTACGCGAGCATTGTCCCCCACGCCTCCTGCGGGGTCAACCGGGGCCGAGGTGCCGGAGGGGCGCCGTCAGTTGGCGGCGTACCGGGCGAGACCGCTGGCGACCGCCTGGTTGATCACCTGCGGCCCGCCGAGGAGGATGAGCCGCCTCGGATCGAGGCGATCGAGCTCCGCGGCGCTGCGAGCCGGGATCGAGTCCGGTCGCACCAGGATGGTCGAGGCGCCCCGCAGGGCAGCGGCCGGCCCGGCGGCCAGGGCGTCGGGGAAATTCTCGCCGGTGGCGACGTACGCCAGCGGAGCACCGGACGGCAGGTGGAAGGCGGAGATGGCGGCCGCCGTCGCGTAGCGGTCGGCACCAGAGAGGCGAATGACGGCGCCCGTGGTGTACGCGTCGAGCGCGGATTCCACCGCCTGCGAGACCACCCCCGTCCCACCGACCACGATGATGCGGCCGGCCCGCAGACGCTGCAGCTCGGTCTTCACCACGGCCGGCAGGGAGCCGCGATTGGTCAGGAGGAGAGGCCCGCCGGCACGTCCGGCATGGGGCACCGCGGCAAGGGCGTCCGGCCAACCATTGCCGCTGGCGATGTAGGCGGTGGGGACGCCGGGAGCGAACGTCGCGGCCGACACGGCGGCGGCCGTGGCGTATCGGTCGGCCCCCGCGAGGCGGGCGGTGCCGCCGCCGGTCTGGAAGCGGCCGACCAGGGATGCCACATAGGCGGAGACCACGCCGGTTCCGCCCACGACGACGATTCGCTGCGGATTGAGCCGCTCGAGCTCGGTCGTCGCAAGGGCCGGAAGCCGATCGCGCTCGACGAGGACCACGGGCGCGCGCCGGGAGCCGGCCGCGGCGCCCGCTGCCAGCGCGTCGGGGAACGCGGCCCCCGTCGTCACGTAGGCGACCGGCACGCCCGGCACGAAGGCGTCCTCCGAGACGGCGGCCGCAGTCTCGTACCGGTTGCTCCCGTACTGGCGCTCCACCTTCGCCGTCGAAGCGGGTGGGGCCTGGCAGGTCCGCCCGCTCGATAGCACGCTCACCGTGCCGTTGGTCGCCGCGATGCGAACGCGGGCCCAGGCGCAGTTGTTCGTGTCGCTCGACTCGACGTACCAGTTCTGCTCGTCGGCGCGTGCCTGCACGGTGTATTCACCGGCCGGAAGGCCGGTGATGTCGATCCACTGGAAAGCGAAGTTTGCCGGATACTCGTCGCCCCATCCCACCGACAGGCCCATCCGGTTTGAGAGGTCATTGCTGTCACCGCACACCCGCTCGGGATAGACCTGCGACTGTGGCGCGCCGGGCAGCGAGAGGTTGTAGCGGCGGCTGTCGAGGAAGCAGAAGCCGACCTTCGAACCGCGACGCACGACGCCGTTGTTCGACCAGAGCTGGTAGAGCATCACGCCCTGGATGTGCCAGTGATCGTGCCCGTCTCGGGCGTACTCCATGAGGGCGCGGCTGTTGACCAGCCGCACGCCGCCCGCCGTGTCGTAGATGGCCTGGCGGGTCCGGAGGTGGGCCTCCGTCAGCGCCCCTCGCGTCCCACGCACCTCGAGCGGCCCGGCGCCCTCGTTCGTCATGATGGTCGTGAAGCGCAGCCGCCGCTCCGCTCCCGCGCTCTCGGTGTAGAACGTCGACAGGTTGGCCATCCGGAGGTCGGGCAGCCGGTCGGTGGCCGCTGCGGTCGGGCGGGCGCCGTAGCTGGTGGCAAGCAGCGAGAGAGCCAGCGCGACGCGGGCGATCCTGGATCGATGGACGCTCGGCAACGGCTCCTCCGAGGCGCGTGGTCTCCGCCAGGCGGAGGCTAGCAGAGGGCGGACAGGCCGCGCATGACCCAGCGGTCGCGATGCCGCCAGCCGATGGTCACCGGATCGCGGCTCGCACCTCGTCGATCGAGGCGCCCGACGAGACCAGGCGACGAGCGTCGGAGGCCGGCAGCGCGCCGTCGATGCTGGCCAGGCCGACGACCCGGTCGTGAGCCAGGTAGGCGAGGACCCGGTCCTCTTCGACCCAGCGATCCTCGTCCCAGCCGTCGGTTGCGCCGATGACGTCCAGGGTGGCACCAGCCACCTCCGAGAAGACCCACGCCGGTGGAACGGCGGGGACCGGCAGCCCGAGCATCGAGAGCGCGGCACGCTCGCCGGCCTCTCGGGCGGCGTGCCAGTGCTCCACCCGCCGGCCGCTGACGCGTGCCACGTCGCCCGCGGCCCAGATCCTCGGATGGCTCGTCCGACCGCCGTCGTCGACCAGCACGCCGTCGCCGGTGGCAATCCCGGCCTCGAACGCGAGCTCCTCCCGCGGCCGGACGCCGATCCCGGCAATCACGAACGCGGCGGGCACCTCACTTTCGCCGATCGATGCCGAGTCACGGGAGAGCCCCGTCACGACTGCAGCCAGCCGCAGCTCCACACCGTGCTTCGTTAGGCGGTCCGCCGCCCACGCGGCGAGACCGGTGCCAAGCGAGCCGGCCCACAGCTGCGGCGCCATCTCGACCACGGTCGGGCGCAGCCCGAGGGCAGCCAGGCCGCTTGCCACCTCCAGGCCGATGAAGCCACCGCCGATCACCACCACCGGCGCTCCCGGCGCAACCCCCACCGCGGCGGCGCGGAGCCGGCGCGCGTCGGCCGCGGTGCGCAGCATGAGCGCGTCGCCGGCGTTCGGGATGCCGAGCCGGCGGAGCCCGGCGCCGGTTGCCAGCAGACAGCGCTCGAACGCGATCGCCGAGCCATCCGCGAGCGTGGCCCGGGCGGCCGTGGCGTCGAGGGAAACGACCCGCGTACCCATCGCGACCTCGATCGATCGGCGCGCGTACCAGGACGCCGGCTCGGCCTCGAGCAGCTCATCGGGAAGGTCCTCCCGCAGCAGCTCCTTGCTGAGGGGCGGCCGGTTGTACGGAAGCCGGTCCTCCGCGCCCACGATCGTGATCGTGCCCTCGAACCCGTGGCGTCGGAGGGCTCGGGCGCAGCGCACCGACGCGACCCCGCCACCGATGAGGAGCACGTCGGTCGCGCGATCAGCGCCACGACCCGCGACCCCTCGGCCTTCCACGCCACCATGCTAGCGGCGAGGCTAGACTCGGTTCCGATGCCACGCTCCTCCGGCTTCCGCCTGCGGTCCGCCGACGCCTCCGACCTGCCGCGTATCGCCGACCTCCGCGAGTCCGTCGGCTGGGGAGTTCATCATTGGGCGCTGGAGGCCGTGCTCGAACGTCCGCACGCGCGAACCATCGTCGCGGTCGACCCACGGGAGAAGGTGATCGGCGTGGGATCGGGGATCGTGTACGGAGCGCTGGGCTTCGTCGGAAACATGGTCGTCGACGCGGCTCATCGGCGGCGGGGCATCGGCGAGGCCATTCTGCAGGCCGTGATCTCATTCCTGGAGGAGCGCGGCGTCGTGCGCATCGAGCTCTATGCGACGAGCGAAGGGCGGCCTCTCTACGAGCGCAGCGGATTCACGAGCGCCGGCCCCAGCGTCGTCGCCAGGTTGCCGCGACGCTCGGAGTGGCCGGCGGCTCACGGGCCGATCCGCGAGGCTGCATCGGAGGACGCGGCGAAGCTGGCTGCCTATGACGCACCGCGCTTCGGCGGCGATCGTGGTCCGCTGCTGCGGCGCATGCTCGCCGACCCCGAGCGGCCGGTTCTCGTCGCGCACGGCCGGGACGGGATCGCCGGATATGGATGGCTCCGCCCGGACGGCGAGCGGCTCGGTCCGCTGGTGGCGGACACGCCCGACGTCGCCATCGACCTCCTGGCAGCGGCCTTCGAACGCATCCCGTCCGCCGAGCTCCTCTCCCTGAACCTGCCGTCCGCCAACCGAGCAGGTGCCGAGCGGCTGGCCGCGATGGGCGCTGAGCTGGAGCCCTGGGACGGCCGCATGGCGCGGGGAGCGCCGGTGTCGCGCCGCGACGAGACGATCTACGGCAACCTGGTCGGCGCGCTCGGGTGACCACGACCACAGGGCTCGTCCTGCGAGCTCGCTCCGGCTTCTACACGATCGAAACGGCCGAGGGGGACCTCGTCGAGGCCCGGCTGCGCGGGCGGATGAAGAAGGAGCGGCAGTCCTCCGATCTGGCAGTCATCGGCGACCGGGTCACCGTCGAGCGGCTGGCCGATGGCACCGGCGCCGTCGTGGCGGTCGAGCCACGGACGAGACGCTTCAGCCGTCGCCAGCCGGGGCCACGGGGCTCGTGGCGCGAGGACGTCATGGTCGCCAACGCCGATCTCGTCGCTGCGGTCTTCGCGTGCGACCGGCCGCCGCCGAACCCGCGGCTGATCGACAGGTTCCTCGTCGTGACCGAGTACAACGAGGTGCCGGCGCTGCTGGTCGCCAACAAGGTCGACCTGATCGGCGCTGAGGCGGCCGGCGAGCTGTTCCGCCCGTACCGGCGCATCGGCTACGACGTCGTCTTCACCAGCGCCAGAGCGGGCATCGGCCTCGACCAGCTGCGCGAGCGCCTGGCCGGCAGGCTCTCGATCGTGACCGGCCCGTCGGGGGTTGGAAAGTCGACACTGCTCAACGCCCTCCAGCCGGGCCTCCAGCTGGCGACCGGTGAGGTGTCCGCGGTGCTGAGCGGGAAGGGGAAGCACACCACCACCCATGCCGAGCTTCTGCCCCTCGACGGTCCGGACGGCGGCTACGTGGCCGATACCCCCGGCATCCGCGAGCTCGGGCTGTGGCAGATCCCCCCGACCGAGCTGGCCTGGTGCTTTCCCGAGTTCCGGCCCCATCTCGGACAGTGCGCCTTCAACGACTGCACGCATCTGCACGAGCCGCG
>DASVEH010000023.1:0-3738 GCA_036380655.1 Candidatus Limnocylindria bacterium
CCGCTCAGGGCAGTGCCGCGTCGATGGCGCGCACCACGCCGTCGGAGACGGCTCCGGAGCCACCGAGCACGAAGACCTTGTCGGGCCCCAGCCGCTGGAGCTCGGTCTTGGTCACACTCGGCAGCTCGGTCGGGGTGACGAGCAGGAGCGGCCCGGGCACGAGCGCGGCCACCGGGCCGCCGGCGAGCCCGTCGGGGAAGCTGGTGCCGGTGGCGATGAAGGCGGCATTGCTGCCCGCGCTGCCGAAGGCGGATCGGCTGATCTGGACCGACGTCGCGAAGCGGTCGCTGCCGGACAGGCGGCTGACCGATCCGGTCGTGTAGCGGTCGAGTGCCGACTTGACGCTGTTGCTGATGACGCCGGTTCCACCCAGGACGACGATCCGGTCAGGCTTGAGGCGCCCGAGCTCCCGCGCCGTGGCGCCGGGGATGTCCGAGGCGTCGACGAGGAGGATCGGGCCACCGGCGCGGCCGGCGACGGCGCCACCCGAGAGAGCGTCCGGGAAGGTCCTGGCGGTGGCGACGTAGGCCACCGAGACGCCGGTGGCGAAGGAGTTGGCGCTGATCTTGGCCGCCGTCTCGTAGCGGTTGGCGCCCGCCCAGCGAGCGACCGTGCCGGCATAGTTGCGCGCCTGTCGGACGACGCGGTCGGAGACGACGCCGGTGCCGCCGAGGACCACGATCTTCGACGGATTGAGGCGCGCCAGCTCGGTGGCCGTCGGGCCGGGCAGGGAGTCACGGGCGGTCAGCAGGATGGGGCCCTTCGCCTTGGCGGCCGCGGGGGACCCGGCCAGCGCATCGGGGAAGGAAGCGCCGGTGGCCAGGAAGACCGTCGAGGCGCCTCCGCCGAAGCGAGCCTTGCTGATGGCCGCGGCCGTGGCGTAACGGTCCGATCCGGCCATGCGCTGGATGCTGGTCGTCCCGCCGCTCGGCGCGGTCGCGGTGGTGCACAGCTTCACGAAGACCATGACCGAGTAGATCTTTCCGCTCGACGACTTCGTGTGGCTGCCGCCCGCGGCGTTGTAGCCTCCGACGATGATGTCGTGATGGCCGGGCGACGCCCACCACTGCTCTATGGTGCGGGCGGGGTCGTAGCTCGGGTAGCCCTTCTCCCACGCGATGATCTCGCCGTAGGTGGTGAAACACACGCCGAGCGCCTTCAAACGACTCTCCACGTAGGCGAGGTCGTGCGAGAAGGTATCGGTCTTGGCCATCTGGTTCGCCCGCTCGACGGTCACCTTGTCGACCGCGCTCGACAGGCTGACCGGCTTGAGACCCACGGACGCGCGCTTCGCGTTGGCCAGGGAGACGTACTTGTCCCCATCGACGGCGGCGGCCGGCGCCGCCAGGGCGGCAACCAGCGTGAGGGCGGTGACGAGGCCGACGATGCGGCGGGCGACGGTGCGGGTCATGAGGGCGGGGCTCCGTGGGATGGGATCAGGACGAGCCCGACCGTACCAACCGGTGCCCCATGACCACCATGGCCCTATGGGTGTGGAACCGATGCGAGCGGAGTACCGCTCGCCTCAGACCATTAGTCCCACAGGGCGGCGATCTGGGCGGCGATCGAGCTGGAGACGGCGCCCGTCCCGCCCAGGATCACGATCCGAGGCGGGTTGAGTCGCCGCAGCTCCGAGGCGATCGCGGAGGTCAGCGTCGTGTTCGGCACGATCAGCAGCGGACCGCCCGCACGCGCCGCCGCCGGCGTGCCGGCCAGGCCGTCGGGGAAGGCGGTCCCGGTCGCCACGTACACCGTGCGCGGTCCATCGGTCGCGGTGGTCGCGCGGGAGATGGCGATGGCCGTCGCGTAGCGATCCACGCCGGCGAGCCGTGTGACGCTGCCGCTGGTGGCGTAGCCGCGCAGGCCGGCTGCGACGCCGTCGCTGACCACCCCGCTGCCGCCGAGCACCACGATCTTCGACGGCTCGAGGCGAGCCAGCTCGGAGGCGGTGGCCGCGGGAATCGAGGTCCGGCTGACGAGCAGGATCGGGCCCTTCTGGCGGCCGGCCGCGACGCCGCCGGCCAGCGCGTCGGGGAAGGAGGCCCCGGTGGCGACGTAGGCGACCGGCACCCCCGGCGCGAAGGTCGCGGCGCTGGTGCGTGCCGCGGTGGCATAGCGGTCTGCGCCCGCGATTCGCACGACGCTGCCGCCCGTGGCGTAGGGCCGCAGCTTGGCGAGCACGGTGTCGCTCACGACGCCGGTCCCGCCCAGCACCACGATCTTGACGGGCTTCAGGCGTGAGAGCTCCGCCGCGGTTGCGCCGGGGAGATAGCCGCCGGCAGTGAGCAGCACGGGGCCGCCCTTCCTGGCGGCCGCCGGCCCGCCCGCCAGCGCATCGGGGAAGGAGGCGCCGGTAGCGACGTAGGCGATCGGCGCGCCCGGCGCGAACGTGGCCGCGCTGACGCGCGCGGCCGTTGCGTACCGATCGTCGCCCGCCAGGCGCACCTGCGACCGCACGAAGCGATCCTCGATGACGTTCCACAGGTCGCTGACGCCGGTGTCCATGCCCAGGCTCCAGATGCCGACCCCCGCGACGTCGTTGCCGTTCACCATGTTGTACTTGGCGCGCAGCGAGGCGGGATCGTCGTAGTAGCCCTGCCGATAGCCACCGTCGCCGGCGCGGAAGACGAACCACGGCACCTGCCCGACCGAGTCCCAGTTGCGCCCGTATGTCTGGGCCAGCACCTTGCCGCCGGCCGGCTCGCCGTGGTCCTTCCAGTAGTAGCTGAAGGCGACGCTCTGGGCGGGCGAACGCACGGTCGAGTTCAGTGAGGCGTTCGACGTGTTCCAGGCGCGCCCGTAGTGCGGAACGCCCCAGATGATCTTGCCGGGCGCGACGCGCTCGAGATGGTCGCGCATCGCGTCGCGGGCGTCGAAGATGTACGGGCTGTCGAGCGGGGCGACGCCGCCGGCGCGCGAGGAGCCGGCGTAGTGGAAGTCGTAGGCCATGACCATGATCGCGTCAGCCGCGCCACTGGCCGTGAGGCCGACGACGTCATAGCCGGTCGACCAGGTGGCGGCGCCGGCCATGGTGTCGACCGTCACGTACGAGCCGACCCTGGCATTCACCAGGCCGGCCTTGATGGCACGAACCAGGGTCGTGAACTGCGAGCGAAGGCTCGACGGGACGGGCTCGAAGTCGATGTTCACCCCGTCCGCGCGACGCTCGCCGACAACCTTCACCACGTCGGCCACGAGGCGGGCGCGGTTCGAGGAGCTGTTGAGCAGGGTCGACATGGCCGAGTAGTCGCCGTCCCAGGCCATCATGGTGATGGTCGGCACGACGCGCACTCCCCTGTTGTGAGCGCTGTTGATGAGCTCGGTCATGGCCGATGAGGTCCAGCCGGTCCAGCCGGCCGTCGGCGACGTCGACGGTCCACGCGCCAGGTAGCCGTTGGACTGGACGCCGATGCTGAAGTAGGCGATCGTCGAGAGGAGGTCGAGTCGCAGTGCGCTGCGGGTGGTGGTGTCCAGCTTCCAGTACGGGAGGAAGCCGAGCACCTCGCGGGTGAGCCGATTCGGCAGGGCGCCAGCGGGGCCGGCGACCGAGCCCTCGGCGGTGATGAGCGGGCTGGCCGCCTGGACCGATCCGCCCTCCTCTGCGAGCGTGCCGATGCCACCGTCGGAAGCCGAGCCGTCGACCTGGTCGATGCCGCCCTGCTCCTCGAGCATCTCCTCGTGGACGGACGGCACGACCTGGTCGGCCGGCATGACCGGCAGCACCGTCCCGTCGGGAAG
>DASVEH010000024.1:0-3329 GCA_036380655.1 Candidatus Limnocylindria bacterium
GGTCGACGTCCACGTCAGCTGGCTTCGCGGCAAGCTGCGCGGCAGCGACCGGCACAACTACTTCCGCACGGTGCGTGGGGTCGGGTACGCCTTCGCGCCGCAACCGGCGTGACCGCTCCGACCTCCTCGGCAGCGTTCGAGGCGCTGCTCGCCCGCTCGAATGACGACCTGCTGATGCTGGTCGACGACCGGCTCCGCATCGTGCGGGCCGGGGCAGGAGCCGCTTCGCTGGCCGAGCGCCCGGAGGCCGCGATGTTCGGCATGAGCCTGATCGCCGCCTTCGGCTCGGCCTCGCTCGACGCGATCGCGCGGCGTGCGGCGACGGACGGCGTGACCGCCACTGGCGAGGCGGACCTCGGACGTCTCGGCAGCCGCCGCTTCGCGGTCGACGCCGTGCCCCTGGCCGGCGGTGGGTTCGTCATCTCGCTGCACGACATCACGGCCCTGCGCCGCATCGAGCGGGTGCGTCGTGACTTCGTCGCCAACATCAGCCACGAGCTGCGAACCCCGCTGACCTCGATCAAGCTGCTCGCCGAGACGCTGAGCTCCGGCAACGTCGACGACGGCGCCACGACGCGCGACTTCGCCAGCCAGATCGAACGCGAGGCCGACCACCTGGCGCAGCTGGTCGACGAGCTGCTCGACCTGTCGATGATCGAGTCCGGCGAGACGGCGCTGTCGCTCGAGGCGCTGGACCCCGAGCAGGTGGTGGCGGATGTCGTCGCCCGCATCGGGCCGGTCGGAGAACGCAGCGAGGTGACGATCAGGCGGCTGCCGCCGCCCGCCGAGGGTGGCCGCGCCATGGCCGATGCGACTCGCCTCGGACAGGCGCTCCTCAACCTCGCCCACAATGCGGTGAAGTACAGCCACCCTCGCGGCGAGGTGCGCGTCGGCTGGGAGACGGTCGATGGTCGCATCCGCTTCAGCGTCGGCGACGACGGGATCGGCGTGCCGGAGGCCCACCGGGCCAGGATCTTCGAGCGCTTCTACAAGGTGGATCGCTCGCGGGCACGGGAGCGAGGCGTCCACGAGCCCGGCGGCAGTGCCGGCCTCGGCCTGGCGATCGTGCGGCACATCGCCGAGGCACACGGCGGCACGGTCGGCCTCAGCTCGCAGGAGGGGGTCGGATCCACCTTCTGGATCGAGGTTCCCCGCGCCTAGCTCGACGCCGCCTTCGGATCGGACGAGCTCGACCCGACCCCGGCCGTCGGTCGCGCCGCAGACCGCGGACCGACCGCCAGCTCCAGGAACGCGAGCACGTCCGCTCGCTCGTCGATCAGCTTGCTCACCGGCTTGCCCACCCCGTGGCCGGCGTCGGTGTCGATGCGGATCAGGATCGGCGCCTCGCCTGCCTGCGCCGCCTGGAGCGCCGCCGCGAACTTGAAGGAGTGTCCGGGCACGACGCGGTCGTCATGGTCGCCGGTCGTCACCAGCGTCGGCGGGTAGGCCCGGCCAGGCCGGATGTTGTGGAGCGGCGAGTAGGCGAGGAGGGTGCGGAACTGCTCGGGGTCGTCGGCCGAGCCGTAATCGCTCGTCCAGCCCCAGCCGATGGTGAAGCGATGGAAGCGGAGCATGTCCATGACCCCGACCTCGGCGATCGCCGCGCCGACGAGCTCCGGATGCTGGGTGATGGTGGCTCCCACCAGCAGCCCGCCGTTCGACCGCCCGCTGACGCCGATGCGCTCCGGCCGCGTCCATCCCGACGATGCCAGCCAGCGGGCGCAGGCCGCGAAGTCGTCGAACACGTTCTGCTTGGCGGCCAGCCGACCGGCGTCGTGCCACGCGCGCCCGTACTCCCCGCCACCGCGCAGCGAGGCGACCGCCAGCAGGCCGCCGCGCTCCATCCAGGCCAGCCACTCGGGCTTGAAGATCGGTCCCACCGAGATCTGGAATCCGCCGTAGCCGTAGAGCAGCGTCGGGACCTCGCCGCTCGGCGACAGGCCCCGCCGATGGCTGAGGAAGAGCGGCAGGCGCGTCCCGTCGGCCGAGGTCACGAAGACCTGCTCGGTGACGAAGGCGTCGGGGTCCCACGGCAGGTCGGGCGGCGCGACCTCGCGCACGGTCCCGTCGGACATGGCGACGGCATAGCCGCGGGCGGGCGCGGCGAAGCTCATGAAGGTCAGCTGCAGCTCGTCGTCGTCGCTTCGGCCGGCGAGCTCACCGATCTTGCCGATCCCCGGCAGCGCCACGTCGACGACGTGGTGCCCATCTGTCTCGAAGATGGCGAGCCGATGGTGCGCGTCGCGCAGGAAAACCGCCGCCAGCCGGCCGCCGACGTGGCGCACCGACTCGATCGTGTCGGGCCCTTCCGGTATCAGCTCGCGCATCTCGCCCTGGCTCGCCACGTCGACCGCAACCACACGGCCGCGCGGCGCGTCGCGGTCGGTGAGCAGGAAGAGGACGCCGTCGACGGCGTCGATCAGCTCGTAGCGCGCATCCGCCTCGTCGAGCAGCGGGCGCACGGTGGCGGCCTCGACGCCGCCCGACAGGTCCGCCACGTGGACGCGGTTGGTCGGGTCGGTGCCGCGCCAGATGCTCACGACGAGGAGGCGGCCGTCATCGGTCACCTCGGGCTCGTAGACCCACTCGGGCTGCTCGGGCGTCGCGAACACGAGCCGGTCGTCCGCGGGGTCCGTGCCGAGCCGGTGATATCGGAGCTGCATGTCGTGGTTCGGCGCGTCGTAGGCGGCATCGGCCGGCGGCTCGGGGTAACGACCGTAGAAGAAGCCGGCGTCGTCGTGGGTCCACGTGGCGGACGCGAACTTGCTCCATGCCAGGGCATCCGGCAGATCCTCGCCATCCGACGTGCGGCGGATGCGCCAGGTCCGCCAGTCCGAGCCCGCATCGCTGATGGCGTAGGCAAGCAGCTGGCCGCTCTCGGAGACCGCGGTGGCGGAGAGCGCGGCGGTGCCGTCGTCGCTCAGCTCGTTCGGGTCGAGGAGCGGTACGCCGTCCGCCCCCGGCGCATCGGACATCCAGAGGACGTCCTGGTCCTGGAGGCCGGTATTGCGCAGCTGGAACCACCGATGGCCGCGGCGCCAGGGAGCGCCCGCGCGCGGGTGGTCCCAAAGCTCGCCCAGGCGCGCGCGGATCTCGCCACGCTCGGGCGCCTGGGCCAGGACCCGCTCGGTCAGGGCGTTCTCCGCCTCGATCCAGTCCCGCGTGGCGGGCGCGTCCGAGTCCTCGAGCGGCCGATACGGGTCGGCGATCCGCTGGCCGTGGTGATCGTCGAACTGGTCGCTGGTGGGGGCGGTCGGGTAGTCGTGTGACGGCATCGGGCCATCCTAGACGGTGGCGGCCTCGAGCTCGCGTTCCACCGGCTCCTCCTC
>DASVEH010000025.1:0-4581 GCA_036380655.1 Candidatus Limnocylindria bacterium
CTACGACTTCATCACCACCCTGCCGTCCGGGAACGATCGGTCCTCGCGACGTCCATGGCTCTACACCCTCGAGGCCCTGCGTCGTGACTTCGACGTCACCTCGATCGACGTCGTCATCCCCACCCACTATCACGACGACCACGTGGCCGGCATGAACCTGCTCCGCGAGGTGGAGGGCACCGAGGTCTGGGTGCCGGACAACTTCGCGCACGTCATGGAGGAGCCGGCGCGTCACGACCTTCCCTGCCTCTGGTACGACCCGATCCCGGTCGACCGCCGGCTGCCGATCGGCGGGACGGTGCGCTGGGAGGAGTACGAGCTGGCGATCCACGAGCTGCCCGGACACACCGCCTTCGCGGCCGCCATCTCGTTCGAGGTGGACGGGACGCGCGTGGTGGTCACCGGAGACCAGCAGGACATGGCCTGGGGCCGTGGCCCCGCGCCGGAGCGGCTGAACTACATCTATCCGAACCGAGTGGCGCTCGGCGACTTCGTGAAGAGCGCCGAGCTGTACGCGCGTCTCGAACCCGAGCTCATGATCAGCGGCCACTGGCCACCCCGCTGGATCGCACCCGACTACCTCGAGATGCTCGCCTCCCGCGGGCGCATGCTCGACGACCTGCACCGCTCGCTGCTCCCGCTCGAGGAGGTGGATCTCGGGCTGGAGGGCTTCGCCGCCCGCATCGAACCCTACCGCAGCGAGCTTCGCGCCGGGGAGGTGCTCGAGCTGGAGGTCTGGGTGCGCAACCCGTTCCCGGAACGCGACGAGGCAACGGTCGACCTCGTCCTGCCGGACGGCTGGTCGGCGGATCCGCCCTCGAGGACGATGTCACTGGACGGCCGCCACGACGTGACGCTGACATTCCGCGTCCAGCCCGGGCCCGGCCCGGTGCGGCGGGCGCGGATCGCGGCGGATGTCCGCATCGGCCGGCGCCATCTCGGCCAGCACGCCGAGGCGCTCGTCACCGTGGGGGCCTGATGCGGGTCCGCCACGATGGCGGCCAGGTGCTCATCGAGACCGATACCTACCGGCTCGAGATCGATGCCGCGCAGCCCATCGCCCGCCTTGCCGATGCCAACGGCGCCCCGGTCATGCGGCTCAGCCTGCTCGCCGCCCTCGATTCGGACCGAGGGCTGGACGGGACCGTCACGCACGGTCCGCCGCGGGTCGAGCGCACCGCCGATGGCTGCGAGGTCACGTTCGCGGCAACCAGCACGGCCTGGGACGCCAAGGAGATCCGGCTGCGGTGCTCCACCGACGAGATCGCGTTCACGGCCTCGGTGACAGGAACCGGCCGGCTCACCTCGGTGCGCCTCCTCGGCGGCCCGTACACCGGCAACCCGCGCTGGGGCGGCGGCACCTTCCACAGCCAGTGGATCGCGCGGAGCCTGTTCAGCCCATCGCCGGACGACCCGAAACGGATTCTGCAGCCAGCCGGCGAGGCCGGGACCATCGGTGTGGTGGGCAGCGCCCAGCCCGGCCGCGGCCACTGGTTCTTCACCCCCGCACCGTTCCTGTTCGCCGGGACGGCCGCCGTCGCGACCCATCCGGACGACGCGGCCGCCGCGCCCTGGACGACCCTCGAGCTCCGCTGTGGCGTGGAGGCAGCACTCTTCAGCGAGCTTCGCTACTCCCCGACACAGGGCGGCTTCAGCCTCGAGCTCGCCTACGAGGGCGCGACCACGGTAGACGGGGCGTTCACCACGCCCCTGCTGGTCATCCGCACCGGGGTCGCATCGCCGTACGAGGCGCTGCGGGCGCATGGCGAGCGGCTGCGCGCCGACGGTTCGGCGCCACGTGTGACCCGCGCGACGACGGCCTGGTGGACGCGTCCGATCTTCTGCGGCTGGGGCGAGCAGTGCCGGCAGGCGAAGTTCGACGGCGAGCACCCGGCGTCCGCGTCGCGTCGCGAGCTGTACGACGCGTGGCTCGCGACGCTGGCCGGACACGGCGTCACGCCCGGGACCATCGTGATCGACGACAAGTGGCAGACGACCTACGGCCGCAATGAGCCGGACCCGGACCGCTGGCCCGACATGCGCGGCTGGATCGCCGATCGCCATGCCGCCGGGCAGCGCGTCCTGCTCTGGTTCAAGGCCTGGGATGCGGAGGGCCTGCCGCCCGAGGCGTGCATCACCGACCCCCTCGGCGACGCCGTGGCGGCCGACCCGACCAGCCCCGAGTACGAGGCGATCCTGCGTGCCTCGCTCGGGCACCTGCTCGGGCCCGACGGACTCGACGCGGATGGCCTGAAGGTCGACTTCACCGCCCAGACACCCTCCGGCCCGGGGTTGCGGCGCCGGGGCGACGCCTGGGGCGTCGCGCTCCTCCATCGACTCCTGTCGCTCGTCCATCGATCGGCGAAGGAGGCGAAGCCGGATGCCCTCATCGTCACGCATGCGCCGAGCCCGCTCTTCGCCGACGTCACGGACATGCTCCGCCTCAACGACCTGATGCGGCTCGACGACCTGGACCCGTTCGCGCCGGCCGTCGCGCAGATGACCCACCGCGCGCGCGTGGCCGCCGCGGTCGATCCGGGACTGCTCATCGACACCGATGACTGGTGCATGCCCTCGAAGGCGGAGTGGCGCGCCTACCTCGCTGCCAAGCCGTCGCTCGGGGTTCCGGCCCTCTACTACGCCACCGGCATCGATCACAGCGGCGAGGCCTTCGACGACGACGATTACGCCGCCATTCGAGACGCGTGGGCACGCTGGGAGCTCGTGCGGGATGATTGACCGATGACCGATCACGACAGGCGCGTGGCGCTCGTCCACACGGTGGCCGGCCTGGTGCCGCGCTTCCGCGAGCTGGCGGCCGAGCTGCTGCCCGACGTCGAAACCTTCGACATCGTCGACGAAACCCTGCTGCGCGACGCCACCACCGAAGGTCGCGTGTCGCTCGACACCGCCCGCAGGCTGCTCGCCCATCTCGCGGCCGCCGAGCGCCATGGCGCCGATGCGATCCTCGTCACCTGCTCCTCGATGGGCAACGCGGTGGATGCCGCGCGGCCATTCGCCGCCGTGCCGCTTCTCCGGGTCGACCAGGCCATGGCCGAGCAGGCGGTGGAGCGTGGCGCGCGAATCGGCGTCCTGGCGACGCTCTGGTCGACCCTGCGCCCGACGGCCGCCCTGATCGAGCGCACCGCCCTCGAGATGGGGCGCGACGTCGAGGTGCGCGACCGGCTGTGCGACGGGGCATTCGAGGCGCTCAGGTCCGGGGATACGGAGCACCACGACGGGCTCGTGCGCGACGGGCTGCGCGAGCTCATCGGCTGGGCCGACGTCATCGTGCTGGCGCAGGCCTCGATGGCTCGCGTGGTCGACACGCTGGATGACGAGGAGCGCGGGACGCCGATCCTGTCCAGCCCGAGGCTCGGGATGGAGCGCGTCCGCGACCTCCTCGCCGCCACATGATCGTGGCGCCCTCCGCGCTGCGTGAAGATCGGCCCGCGACGTGACTCCCGCTCCATGGCCGGATGACCTGTTGCCGGACCTCGCCCGTGGCGCGGCACGGCGCCCGGCGGTGGTCCTGGACGATGACCCGACCGGCACGCAGACGCTCCGCGACGTTCCCGTCCTCACCGCCTGGGACCCGGACGCCATCGCGCGGCATCTGCATGAGCCCGTCGTCTTCCTCTCGACGAACTCGCGCTCGCTCGACACGACCGCGGCCGAGGCGGTCACGCGCGACGCTGTCGTGGCCGCGATCGGTGCCGCCCGGGCTTCCGACCGCGACATCAGCGTCATCTCGCGCAGCGACTCCACGCTGCGCGGCCACTTCCCGACCGAGACGGTCGCCGTGGCGGAGGCGATGGACATGCCGGGAGCCCGCGTCCTGCTGGCACCGTACTTCGGCGAGGGCGGACGCGTGACGGTCGACGACGTCCACCACCTCGAGCGCGACGGCCACCGGGTCCCGGTGGCCGACACCGAGTTCGCGCAGGATGCCGTCTTCGGCTACCGATCCTCGAACCTGCGGGAGTGGGTCGCCGAGCGCTACGCCGCGGCAGGCCGCGGCAGGCCGCCGATGACCAGCCTCTCGCTCGAGCTCGTCCGAACCGGCGGCCCGCAGGCAGTGGTTGAAGCGCTCCGCGCCCTGCCCGCCGGCGGTGTGGCGCTCGCGAACGCCGAGCTGGACCGCGACATCGAGGTCGTGGCGCTCGGCGCGCTGCTGGCCGAGGAGGCAGGCCTCCCGCTCGTGGCACGGACGGCCGCATCATACGTGCGGGGCCGCGCGGGGCGGCCACCGGCACCGCTGCTCGACGCCGACGAGCTGCCGGCCGGTTCGGCGGGTCTCGTCGTGGTCGGCTCGCACGTCGCCACCACGACCGAGCAGCTCGCCCGCCTGCGCGACGCACTGGGCGCGGACGAGGCGGTCGTGCAAGAGCTCTCCGTGGCGGACCTGTTCGCCGCGGGGACGGTGGGACGGACCGCGCCCGCGCTCGACGCGGCCATGCGAAGCGGCCGCCTGGCGATCCTGGCCACCGAGCGCGCGCGCCGCGATGTCGGGTTCGAAGGCGGGCGCGCCATCTCGTCGGCGCTCGTCGCGATCGTGGAGCGGCTGGAGGAGCGGCCGGC
>DASVEH010000026.1:0-4337 GCA_036380655.1 Candidatus Limnocylindria bacterium
ACTTCCAGGACATCTATTACTACGTCACCGGCAACTCTGAGGGAGCCGCCCAGTCGTGGGATGACGTCCCGGATTACATCCGGCGCACGTACGACAAGCTCGGGATCCCCGAGGCGGAGAAGAAGTACCTCGCCGGCGTCGGTGGCCAGTACGACTCCGAGGTCGTGTATCACAACATCCGCGAGGACCTCGAGAAGCAGGGCGTGATCTTCCTCGGCACCGACCAGGCGCTGAAGGAGCACCCGGAGATCTTCCGCGAGCACTTCGGCACCGTCATTCCGGCCAACGACAACAAGCTGGCGGCGCTCAACACCGCGGTGTGGTCGGGCGGCTCCTTCATCTACGTGCCGAAGGGCGTGCACGTCGAGCTCCCGCTGCAGGCCTACTTCCGGATCAACACCGAGAACATGGGCCAGTTCGAGCGCACCCTCATCATCGCGGACGAGGGTTCCAGCGTTCACTACGTCGAGGGCTGCACCGCGCCGACGTACTCGACCGCCTCGCTGCACTCCGCGGTGGTCGAGATCATCGTGAAGAAGGGCGCTCGCGTCCGCTACACGACGATCCAGAACTGGAGCTCCAACGTCTACAACCTCGTCACCAAGCGCGCCGTGGCGCACGAGGACGCGGTGATGGAGTGGGTGGACGGCAACCTCGGCTCGAAGCTCACGATGAAGTACCCGAGCATCTACCTGCTCGGCGAGCGGGCTCACGGCGAGGTGCTCAGCATCGCCTTCGCGGGCGACGGCCAGCACCAGGACGCCGGCGGCAAGATCATCCACGCGGCCCCGAACACGACGTCGCTGATCACGAGCAAGTCGATCAGCAAGGGCACGGGCCGCACGAGCTACCGCGGCCTGGTCAAGGTCTATCCGGGCTGCGAGAAGTCGAAGTCGACCGTCCGCTGCGACGCCCTCATCCTCGACGACGAGGCGCGCTCGGATACGTACCCGTACATGGAGATCGACGAGGAGGACGTCACCATCGGCCACGAGGCGACCGTCAGCAAGGTCGGCTCGGAGCAGCTCTTCTACCTCATGAGCCGCGGCCTGTCGGAGGCGGAGGCCTCCGCCATGATCGTGAACGGCTTCATCGAGCCGATCGTCAAGGAGCTGCCGATGGAGTACGCGGTCGAGATGAACCGCCTCATCCAGCTCCAGATGGAAGGCGCGGTCGGCTGAGCCCGATGACCCTCTCGCAGACCGCGCTTGCGCTCGACGCCGAGGCGATCGGGCACATCAGCGACCGGCTCGACGAGCCCGACTGGCTTCGCGCGCTGCGTGCGGCGTGGTGGGACCGCGCCGCGACCACGCCACCCCCGACCGGCCAGGAGGAGGAGTGGCGGCGCACCTCCCTCGATGGCCTGCCGCGCGACGTCGAGCTCATGCTCGATCCGCCGCAGCTCGAGACGCACCTCCCGCCCGGCGCGGCCGAGTCCGGCGTGATCGTCTCCGATCTGCGGGCCGCCGTCCGCGAGCACCCCGATCTCGTGCGCCGTTACCTCGGGCAGGCCGACGGCCCGGCCTCGCACGCCCACTTCTGGGCGCTGGCCCAGGCCGCCTGGACCGGCGGTCTCTTCTGCTACGTGCCGCGCGGCGTGGCCGTCGACGGCACGATCGTCGCCCGCCAGACGCTGCCCCGCGCCGACGTCGCCTTCCACCCGGTCACGATCGTGGTCGCCGAGGAGGGCAGCAGCCTCACCCTGCTCGAGGAGATCGTCTCGCCCGATGGCGCCGCCGGCTGGTACGGCGGCATCGCCGATGTGCGTGCCGACCAGGCGGCCCGCGTTCGCTACGCCAATCTTCAGCAGCTGGGCGATGGCGCCTGGCGCGTCGCGGCGGAGCGGGTGGTGGTCGGCCAGGACGCGGTGGTCACGACGCTCAACGCCGAGGTCGGCTCGAAGGTGACCAAGCTCGGGCTCGACATGCTGATGACGGCCAAGGGCGGCACCTCGCGGGTGCTCGGCCTGCTCGCGGCAGGCGACGACCAGCAGATCGACATCAACACGGTCCAGGATCTCGCCGCAGATCACACCACCAGCGACCTTCTCTACCTGTCCGCCCTCTACGACCGCGCCCATGCCTCGTTCTACGGCATCACCAACGTGCGGGCCGGAACGAAGCAGACGAGCAGCTACCAGGAGTGCCGGAATCTCCTGCTCAGCCCGGAGGCCGGTGCCGAGCCGATCCCGGTCCTCGAGATCGAGGCGAACGACATCCTGCGCTGCGGCCACGGCGCCACGGCGGGTGCCATCGACCCGACCACGCTCTTCTACACCCAGACGCGCGGCCTCGACGCGGAGGCGGCCGAGCGCATGATCGTGCGCGGCTTCTTCGAGCAGGTCGTGGCGCAGATCGTCGACGAGACGATTCGCGAGCGGATCCTGGCCGCGCTGGCCGGCCGCATCGGCTCCGAGATTGAGGCGGCCGCATGAATGCGCTCGAGCAGCCGATCAGCGGCTTCGTCACGGTCGCGCGGATCGGCGACGTCGAGCCCGGCACGGTGCGGGTGGTCGAGGTGGACGGTCGTTCCCTCTGCATCGGCCTGACCGAGGACGGCGAGTGGGGCGCGATCGACAACGTGTGCACCCACGACGGCGGCACCCTCGGCGAGGGCGAGCTCGACGACGCCGCGGTCGAGTGCCCGCGTCACGGCGGCCGTTTCGACCTGTTCAGCGGACGCGTCCTGGCCCTGCCGCCGGTGCGGCCGGTGAACGCCTACGAGACCGTCCTCGACGGCGACGAGGTCCAGGTGAGGCTGTGAGCCGATGAAGATCAGCACGCGCACCGAGTACGGCATCCGCGTCCTCGTGACCCTGGCGCGGCTCGAGGAGGAGGACGGCTGCCTCTCGCTGGCCGAGATCGCGCGGCGCGAGAAGCTCCCGCACGCCTACCTCGAGCAGCTGGTCGGGGACCTGCGCCGGGCCGGCATCGTGAGCGCGACTCGCGGTCAGGCCGGCGGCTACCGCCTTGCCCGTCCGGCGAATGAGATTCCCATGACCGATGCGGTGCGTGCCCTCGAGGGCCCGCTCCTCGAGATGCCATGCGCCGGAGCCGAGGATCTCGAGCACTGCGACCGCCCGCAGCCGTGCAGCGTGCACGAGGTCTTCCAGCGCGTCTACGAGTCGCTCTCCCTGTCGCTCGGCGCGACCAACCTCGCCGAGGTGGTCGCCAGCGCCGGGGGACCTCCCTACCCGCCCGCCGTACGGCGCCGACGCGCGGCCGAGCATTCAGCCATCGCACAGCAGGAACCAAGGAACGCATGACCGACGAACTGGTGATCTCCGGGCTCGAGGTGAGCATCGGGGGGAAGAAGATCCTCAAGGGGCTCGACCTGACCGTGAAGCAGGGCGAGGTCCACGCGCTGATGGGCCCGAACGGCTCCGGCAAGACGAGCCTGGCCTACACGCTGATGGGCCATCCGGAGTACCGCGTCGACGCCGGCACCGTCACCTGGCGCGGTGAGAACCTGCTCGCCCTGTCACCCGACAAGCGCGCTCGGCTCGGCGTCTTCCTGGCCTTCCAGTACCCGAGCGCCATTCCCGGCGTGACGGTCGCCAGCTTCCTGCGCAACATCTACAACGCCATCCATCATCCCAAGCCGGCCGACGCGGACGGTGAGCGCTCGATCCGCTACACCGGGATCCCGCTCGCCAAGTTCCGCAAGCTGATGGAGGAGAAGATGGGCCTGCTTCGCATGGACCCCGTCTTCGCGACCCGCTACGTCAACGAGGGCTTCTCCGGTGGCGAGAAGAAGCGCCTGGAGATGCTCCAGATGGCGATCCTCAACCCGACGATGGCGATCCTCGACGAGACCGACTCCGGGCTCGACATCGACGCGCTCAAGAGCGTGGCCGAGGGGATCAACGCCACCCTCTCGCCGGAGATGGGGGTCCTGATGATCACCCACTACCAGCGCATGCTCAATTACGTGAAGCCGCAGTTCGTCCACGTGCTCCTCGACGGACGCGTCGTCATGTCCGGAGGCGAGGAGCTGAGCCACCAGCTCGAGGCGAACGGCTACGACTGGGTGCGCGAGCAGGTCGGCCTTCCGGCCGGCATCGGCGACGAGGCTTCGGCCCCCGAGCCGGTCTCGCAGCACTAGGACCGATCGGACCGATGGCGATCGAGCAGCTCCAGGCGGACGTCTTCGACGGCGCCGCGCTGCGCGCCGACTTCCCGGTCTTCGATCGTCCGCATCGGTCCGGACGGCCGCTCGCCTTCCTGGACTCGGCGGCGTCCGCCCCGAAGCCGAGGGTCGTCATCGAGGCGCTGGCCGACGCTTACGCCCACCACTACGCCAACGTCCACCGTGGCATCTACGAGCTGTCCGAGGAC
>DASVEH010000027.1:0-4827 GCA_036380655.1 Candidatus Limnocylindria bacterium
CCGGAACTATGCCGCCGGCGACGACCTGCTCCAGCTCGACTGGAACGCCTACGCGCGCCTCGAGAAGCTGTTCGTCAAGCTCTTCGTCGAGGAGGAGGACGTCACCGTCCACATCCTCGTCGATGCCTCGCGCAGCATGGACTACGGAGAGCCGAACAAGCTCGACGCTGCCCGGCGCGCGGCCGCGGCGCTCGGCTACCTCGGGCTGGCCAGCATGGACCGCGTCAGCGTCGCCGTCCTGGGCGACGGGGCCGCGAGCGGCATGCGTCCCATGCGCGGCAAGCGGCGGGCGCTCGAGCTCTTTCGCTTCCTCTCCGAGCCCCGCCCCGAGCGCCTGACGGGCCTGGCCGCCGCCGCGCGGTCGTACGCCAGCCGCATGCGCGGCACCGGCCCGATGCTCCTCATCAGCGACCTGATGGATCCCGGCTACCTCGACGCGCTTCGCGACCTCGCCGGCACGCGCTGCCAGCTCTCCGTCCTCCATCTGCTGGCTCCCGACGAGCTCGAGCCGGAGGTGCCCCCCGACGCCCGGCTGGTCGACAACGAGACCGGGCACGCGGTCGAGGTCTCCGGCGACGACGACCTCGTCGAGCGGTATCGGACCCGGCTCGCCGAGTGGCAGTCCGAGATCGCCGCATTCGTGAGCAGGCGCGGCGGCGCCTACGTGCAGGTTCCCTCCGACCTCGATCTCGCCGACCTCCTGTTCGACGTATTGCGACGTCGACGGGTGGTGGAGTGACGGGCTCGGCCGTGGCAGCGGCTGCCCACCCCGTGAGCCACAGTTGGCGGCCGGGAGGCGGAACTTGATCGCGCCGCTGGCCCTGATCGGCCTCATCAGCCTGCCGATCATCGTCGCCTTCTACATGCTGCGCCTGCGCCGCCGGGACCTGCCGGTCGGCTCCACCTTCCTCTGGCAGCAGCTGATCCGCGACGTCGAGGCCAACGCCCCGTGGCAGAGGCTGCGCTTCAGCTGGCTGCTGCTGGTGCAGCTCCTGATCGCCGCCATCGTGGTGCTGGCAGCCGCCCGGCCCTTCAGCGCGGTCGAGTCCGACCTGGCGGCCAACGTCGTCCTCGTCGTGGACACCAGCGCCTCGATGGCGACGCGCACCGAGGACGAGGATCGCATGGAGCTGGCGCGCGAGCGGGCGCGCGACGTGGTCAGCCGCCTCCCGGTCGGAGGTCGCATCACGGTCGTGGCCGCCTCGGACACGGCTGACGTGCTCGTCAGCGAGACCGATGACGCCGACGCCGCCCTCGAGGCGATCGACGAGATCACCGCCACCCAGTTGCCCGGCGATCTGACCGATGCCTTCGCTCTCTCCTCGGCGCTCGCGCAGCGTGACGCCGACTCGACGGTCGTGGTCGTCACCGATGCCTCGGGCGACACGCTGCCCGATGTCGGCGTCGGCGCGCCGGTCCTGGTGGAGCGCATCGGCGAGACCGATGCGAACCAGGCGATCGCCGCGCTCTCGGCACTGCGCCGCGCCGGCGGCGCCCAGCTGGACCTCTTCGTGGCGGTCTCGAACCCGTCCGCCGCGGACGCAACCCGCCGCCTGGAGGTCTACGCCGACGGCGCGCTCGTGGACGCACGTGAGCTCACCATCCCGGCCGGCCAGCGCTCGGAAGCGCTGGTGAGCACGGTGCCGGGCGGCGCGCGCCTCGTCGAGGCACGCCTGGCCGGCTCGGATGCCCTCGCCACCGATGACCGGGCCTTCGCGGTGGTTCCGGCCGACGAGACGACCCGCGCCCTGCTGATCGGCGGCGGCAACGCCTACCTCGAGAACGCCCTGGCACTCCTCCCCCGGCTCGAACTGTACGCGGTCGACGAGGCCGGATATCCCGATGCCCTGGCCGATGCCGAAGAGGCGGGCACGCCGTACGGCCTGCTCGTGTTCGATGGCGTCGTGCCCGAGGAACCGCCCCAGGTTCCTGCGCTCTACCTGGACCCAGACGCCGATGGAGCGTTCGGCACCGTCGGCGATCGCATCGAGAGTCCTGTCATCGATCGGGTCGACCCCGATGAGCCGCTCCTCCGCTTCGTCGACCTCTCGACGGTTCATATCGGCCGTGCCCGCGAGATCGAGGTGGCGGATGGCATGCGCCCGGTCGTCGAGACCGCCAGCGGGACTCCGCTGGTGGCGGTCGGTGAGGTCGACGGTCGTCGCATCGGCCTCATCGGCTTCGACCTGAGCGAGTCCGACCTCCCGCTCCAGGTCGCCTTCCCGCTGCTGATGAGCAACCTGACCGAGGCGCTGCTGCCAGAGGTAGAGGGCATCCTGCCGTCCTCGATGCGCCTCGGCGAGTCGGTCAGCGTGGCGGTCGACCCGCGCATCGAGCGCGTCCTCGTCACGAACGCCGGCACGCCCGAGCTGCCGGGCGCCACGACGACCGGCGTCGAGGTCACCGCCGTCGGCGGGCGGGTGACGATCCCGGGAGCCGATCTGGTCGGCCTCCGCGAGGTGCGCGCGGTGAGCGAGATTCCCGAGCTCTCGGACGCGGTGCTCGGCAGGACGGCGATCAACCTGTTCAGCACCGACGAGTCCGACGTCGCGCCCGGCGACCCGCAGCGCATCACCGAGATGGGGCGAGTGAGCGCCACCGACGAGCCGGCCTCCCAGCCGACCCGCGCCGAGTGGTGGTGGCCCCTGGCGCTGGGGGCGCTCGCGCTGCTCGTGGTCGAGTGGCTCCTCTTCCATCGGCCGACGCGGCGCAGCCTCGAGCGCGCCTTCCGGCGCCGGCCGCAGCCCCTCGGCGGACGGGCGCGATGACACTGCCGATCGGATTCTCCGATGCTGCCTGGCTGTGGCTGGCGGTGCCGGCGGTGGCCATCGTCGTCATCGGCTGGCTGGGCGCCTCGCGGACCCTCCCGGTCGGGCGGCGGATCGCATCGCTCGTCATCCGGCTCGTACTGGTCGCCTGCCTCGTGCTGGCGCTGGCGGGCGTGCGGCTGGCGCTGCCGTCGGATCGGCTCAGCGTGGTCTACCTGCTCGACGCGTCGGCCTCGATGCTGGATGCGACCCGGGAGGATCTCGTGTCATGGGCACGCGACAGCGTGCGCGAGATGCCGGAGGGCGACACCGCGGGAGTGGTGGTCTTCGGCGGCGACGCCCTGGTGGACCGGCTGCCGTCGGAGCTCGACGAGCTCTCGGAGCCGGCCTCCGAGCCGGTGGTCGGCGCGACCGACGTCGGCGCCGCGGTGCGCCTCGCGGCCGCCATCTTCCCGGCCGGCACGCAGCAGCGCATCGTGCTCCTCTCCGATGGCAACGACACGGCCGGCGACGCGGACGACGCCATCGCGGCGGCTTCGGCTCGGGGCATCCGGATGGACGTGGTGACCCCCGCCGACGAGTCGGCCGCGGAGGTGCTCGTCGACGCCGTCGATGCCCCACCCGGCGCGCGGGTCGGCGAGACGATCGACCTCAGCGTCCGCCTGCGCTCGACGATCACCACCACCGCCACGCTGCGCCTGCTGGCGGACGGTGCGACGGTGGCCACGCGCGATCTGGAGCTGGAGCCCGGGGTGACGACCATTCCCTTCGCGGTGACCGCCGATGCGCCGGGATTCCACGTCTTCCGTGCCGTCATCGAGCCGGCCGAGGACCGCTTCGGCCAGAACAACGCGGCCGATGCCTACGTCCTCGTCACCGGCGAGCCGCAGGTGCTCGTGGCCACCGACGACGCGACGCGTGCCGCGGATCTGGTCGCCTCGCTCGGCGAGGGCAGCCTGGAGGTGACCCTGGTGCCCTCCGACGGCGTCCCCTCGTCCCTCGCAACGCTCGCGGGCTACGACGCGGTCGTCCTCGACAACGTGGAGGCCGCGGCGCTCGGCGCGACCACCATGGCGTCCCTCCAGGTCTACGTGCGCGACCTCGGCAAGGGCCTCGTCATGGTCGGCGGCCGCGACAGCTTCGGCGCCGGGGGCTACCTCGACACGCCGCTCGAGGAGACCCTGCCCGTCTACATGACCGTCCGCGATCGCGAGCGGTCGCCCGACGTGGCGATGGTGGCGGTCGTCGACAAGTCGGGCAGCATGGCCGACTGCCATTGCACCGGCGACTCACGCGACAACGCCAATCCCTCGGGGACACGTGGCTTCGAGAAGGTCGACATCGCGCGTGAGGCCATCCTGCGCGCCGCCGAGGCGCTTGCCCCGACGGACCAGCTCGGCGTCGTGGCCTTCGACCAGAACGCGCATTGGGCCGTGCGGACCGCGCCGATCGACTTCGGCGCGCTCGAGGCCGGCATCGGCTTCCCGGCCGACGGCAACACGAACATCTACGCCGGCCTGAAGGCCGCCTACGACGACCTCGTCAACAACCCGGCCACGCTGCGCCACATCATCCTCATCACCGATGGCTGGTCGACGCACGGCGCCTACGACGACCTGATCGAGGACATGCAGGCGGCCGGCATCACGCTGTCCACCATCGGCACCGGCGGCGGCTCGGCCGAGATCCTGCGTCGGCTGGCCGAGGAGTCGGGCGGTCGCTACTACGACGCCGCCGACGCGACCACCATCCCCGACATCTTCCTGCGCGAGACGATCCGCACCGCCGGCGAGCAGGTCGTCGAGGAGACCTTCCAGCCGATCCCGTCCGCGTCGTCGGAGATCCTCGACGGCCTCGACGCCGGCCGGCTTCCACAGCTGCACGGCTACAACGCCACGACGGCCAAGGGATCGGCCACGGTCGCACTCCTGACCGCACGCGAGGACCCGCTGCTGGCGCAGTGGCAGTACGGCCTCGGTCGGGCGGTGGCCTGGACCTCGGACGCGCGGCAGCAGTGGGCGACGCCATGGATCGGCACGCCCGAGTTCGGAACGTTGAC
>DASVEH010000028.1:0-2252 GCA_036380655.1 Candidatus Limnocylindria bacterium
CGTTCAGCCTGACCCTCGGCGACTACATCACCCCGGATCTCGTCTCGAACACGCGGCTCATCGGCAATGCCGTCTACGACTCGCTGGGGGTGCCCAACCTGCCCCTGGCCGCCGCCATCGCGACCATTCCGGTCGTCATCATCGTCATCTACCTGCTGCTGGCGCGCCGCACCGGCGCCTTCGAGTCGCTCTGATGCGCGAGCCGCGAGCCGTTCGCTGGGCACTGCGTCTGGCCACCGCGGTCACGCTGGCCTTCATCTACGTCCCGCTGCTGGTGGTGGCCGTCTACGCCTTCAACGGCAGCAACATCCAGACGTGGCCGATCCGCGAGATCTCATTGCGTTGGTTCGAGCGAGCCTTCGCCGACGGCTCCATCCGCGAGGCCTTCCTGAACTCGATCGTGGCCGCCACCGGGGCGACCGCCATTGCGCTCGTCCTCGGAAGCATGGCCGCCTTCGCGGTCCATCGGTTCCGATTCTTCGGCCGGGAAACGATCAGCTTCCTGGTCATCCTGCCGATCGCGTTGCCCGGAGTGGTGACCGGCGTCGCCTTGAGCGCCACCTTCGCCACCTTCGACGTGCCGTTCGGCCTCTTCACCATCATCGTCGGCCATGCCACCTTCTGCGTGGTCGTCGCCTACAACAACGTCATCGCCCGCCTGCGCCGTACCTCCCGCACCCTCGAGGAGGCGTCGATGGACCTCGGTGCCGACACATGGCAGACGTTCCGCTGGGTCTTCCTGCCGTCGATTCGCACCGCGCTCCTGTCGGGCGGCCTGCTCGCCTTCGCGCTCAGCTTCGACGAGGTCATCGTCACGAACTTCACCGCGGGCGCCGGCGTCGACACCGTGCCGCTCTGGGTGCTCTCGGCGATTCAGCGACCCCGGGACCTGCCGGTCGTGAACGTCGTGGCGCTCGCCCTCATCCTCCTCTCCATCATCCCGGTCTACCTCGCGCAGCGCATCGGCTCGGCCGCGGCAGGCGGTGGGCGCTACTGAGCCGATCGGGGGATACGCGCCCCTTGTGATGGCGCGCTAGGCTTGCATCACGACCGGCCGCCCGAGCGCCGGGATTCGGAGGGGAGTCACAACGTGACCGCATCGGTTCGATCATCCACGGGTCTGCCTGCCTGGCGCGCCGCCGTGATCGGCGTCGTCGGGCTGCTCGCGGTCGGCATCGGCGCCGCTGCCGGCAGCTTCCTGCTCACGGCTCGCACGCCCGGCGTCGGATCCGCCGCGGCCTACGTTCCGGCCACAGCGCCGTTATATGTCGAGATGCGGATCGAGCCCTCGACGGCCCAGGACGCGGAGCTGCGCGAGCTGCTGGGCAGGTTCCCGCCGATTGAGGGGGTCGACCTCGAGCAGGCCCTCCACGGACAGGTGGTCGAGCGCATCGATGCACTGCTGGCCGAGGAGGATGCCGGAGTCAGCTGGGGCGACGACGTTGCCCCCTGGTTCGACGGGCATCTTGCCTTCGCGATGACCGAGCTCACGGCCGAGATGATGGCGATGCCGGCAGATCCGATGGCCGTGCCGGAGGTGCCGCCCATGGTCCTCTTCCTCGGCGTGACCGATGCCGACGCCGCCGCGGCCGGGATCGGCCGCCTGCTGGCGGCCGCCGGCGAGGAGGCGCCGACCTTCACCGAGACGCAGCATGCCGGCGTCTCGATCAGGGCCGCGGACGGCTCCGAGCACGGAGCGTACGCGCTGGCCGGCGACCAGCTGATCATCGGCTCCGACACGGAGGCGGTGATGGTCGCGCTCGACACGCATTCCGCCGGGAGCGGGACGCTGGCCGAGGTGGCTGAGATGACGAGACTGACCGAGAGGCTGCCCGCCGATTGGCTCATCTTCGCAACCTTCGACCTGACGGACGTCATGGCCGCCTCGCTGGCGGGCGGCGCGGCGGCTTCGCCCGAGCTGACCGCCGCCTTCGAATCGCTCATGGAGCACCAGCCGATGCGAGGGGCCATGGCGGTCTCGGCAGGCGGCGATCGGATCCTCCTCGACAGCGCGACCGACGCGCCGACCGGGCCGTTCGCGGTCGAGAATGCGGATCGCGCCCTCGCCGACGAGGTTCCCTCGGATGCCCTCTACTACAGCGAGGCGGGAAACCTCGGCGAGGCCTTCGTCGCGATCATCGGGCCCATGAAGGAGGCGATGGCCACCGTGCCCGAGGCCGAGGAGCAGATCTCGACGCTTGAGGCGGCGCTCGGTGCGGACATCGAGGAGCTGGTGAGCTGGATCGACGACG
>DASVEH010000029.1:0-2105 GCA_036380655.1 Candidatus Limnocylindria bacterium
TCGACCTGGCGGGCGACGAACTCGGCCTCCTCGTACTCGTTGTAGGCGTCGAAGAGGGTGATCTGGGTGCCGGTGCCACGATCCGTCCACAGCTTCTTGTCCTTGCGCCCGGTGTTGCGACTGACGACGGCATGGGCGGCGTCGAGGATCGTCTGGGTGGAGCGGTAGTTCTGCTCCAGCTTCACGACCCTGGCGTCCGGATAATCGGCCTCGAAGTCCATGATGTTGCGCAGGTCCGCGCCGCGCCAGGAGTAGATGCTCTGGTCGTCGTCACCCACCACGGCCAGGTTCTTGTGCTTGGCGGCCAGGTGGCGGCAGATCAGGTACTGGGCGCGGTTCGTGTCCTGGTACTCGTCGACGTTGATCTGCTGCCAGCGGCCCTGGTAGCGCGCCAGCACGTCGGGGTGCTGCTCGAACAGGAAGACGGTGCGCATCAGCAGGTCGTCGAAGTCGACCGCGTCGTCCTCGCCGAGCTGCCGCTGGTAGGCCTCGTAGACGCGCGCGGCCGTCTCGTCGAAGTAGTTGGCCGCCTGCCGGGTGGCGGTGGCGACATCGGCGAGCTCATCCTTGCGCTGGCCGATCCAGGCCAGCATGCCCGCCGGGCTGAACCGCTTCTCGTCGAGGTCGAGCCGGCGGAGGACCGACTTGACCAGGGCGACCTGGTCGGCCCGGTCGTAGATCGTGAAGCTGCGGGTGAGGCCGATGGCGGCGCCGTCGCGCCGCAGGATCCGCGCGCAGATCGAATGGAAGGTGCCGATCGTCGCCTCGCGCGCCGACTCCTCGCCGATGAGGCCGGCGATCCGCTCGCGCATCTCGCCCGCCGCCTTGTTCGTGAAGGTGACCGCCACGATCTGCCACGGTTTGTATCCCGAGGCGATCAGGTAGGCGACCCGGTGAGCGAGGACTCGTGTCTTGCCGCTGCCGGCGCCCGCGAGGATGAGGAGCGGCCCGCTGAGGTGTCCGACCGCCTCGCGCTGGGGCGCGTTCAGGCGGTCGAGAATCTCCTGCGGAGCGAGTCGCGGAACGGGCGTCGTGGTGGCGTCGGGCATTCAGCCCGATTCTAGGGGCGGCACCCGACGTGCGCAGGGTCGCGAGCTATCGGTTCCGAGAGCGGACCCTGATCGGCTGCCGTACCCGGTTTCCCCGCTCGAGCATGAGGCCGACCGCGAGCACGATCAGGACGGCGATGACTTCCATGGATCCCATCGGAATGCAGTCCGCGTGCCAGCCTTCGGTCGCCGAGCGTCGCCCGAGTCGTCCCTCCCGCTTATGGCGTCCCCAGCAGCCGCTTGAGCGCCGCCTCCGCGCCGGCCGACACGGCGCCCGTTCCGCCCAGGATGGTCAGTCGCCGCGGGCCGAGCCGGAGCACTTCCTGCCCGGTCGACAACGGAACCGCGCTCTGCTCCACCAGCAGCATCGGCACGCCCGCTCGTCCGGCCGCCGCACCGCCCGCGAGGGCGTCGGCAAAGCCGGCCCCGGTGGCGACGTAGCCGCTCGCGGAGCGAGACCAGAAGGCACGCACGATGGCTGCGCCGGTGGCATAGCGATCGGCACCCGCCAGCCGCGTCACCGGCCCCGTCGTGTACGAATCGAGCTTCGCTGCGACGGCGGGGCTCACCACGCCTGCACCACCGAGCACGTAGATGCGCTGCGGCTTGAGCCGGTTGAGCTCCGCGGCGGTCGATCCGGGGATGCTGGTCTGGGTGACGAGCAGCAGTGGCGAGTCGCGCAGCGCGGCCGCCGGTGCGCCGGCCAGTGCATCGGCGAAGTTGGCGCCGGTCGCCACGAAGGCGGCTGGAGGCCCGGCCGGGTACCACCGGGCACTGATGGCGGCCGCGGTGGCGTACCGATCGGCGCCGGAGACGCGAATCGCCTGCCCGCTGGACGCGTACGCCTCGAGGTCCCTCCGGATCGACTCCGGCACCACCCCGGCCCCGCCGACCACGAAGATCCGCTGCGGATCGAGCCGCTCGAGCTCGGCCCGGGTGGCGGCCGGGATGAACCTGGGCTGGACGAGCAGAACGGGCATGCCGAGGTGCCCGGCTGCGGCGCTGCCGGCCAGCGCGTCGGGGAAGTTCACGCCGGTGGCGATCATCACGTTCGTG
>DASVEH010000030.1:0-2367 GCA_036380655.1 Candidatus Limnocylindria bacterium
TACGTCAAGCGACCGGTCCGAGCCGCAACGGTCGTCGGATGCCGCCGGCCGTGTCGACGAACAGGATGGGCCGAGCCGATTCATCCCATCCAGTCATGGAGGACACCAGCGGATGTTCCGCGCCGTTGCCCGCTCCCGCGCATTCCCCATCCTGGCGTGGGCCTACCTTGCCGCCCTCGCCGTCCAGGTCTTCTTCGCCGGCATGTACGTCTTCGTCGGCGCCAGCAACCTCGAGCTTCATCGGAACATGGCCCACGTCATCGGGCTCCTGACGCTGCTGCTCATCGCCTCGGTCTTCATCGGCCGCGTGCCGGAAAAGCGCCTCGTCTTCGGCGTGCTGGGCCTGCTGATCGTCCAGGGCATGCTCGTGCACCTGGGCCAGTGGTTCGGCCTGTGGACCATCGCCGCCCTGCACCCGGTGAACGCCCTCGTCCTGACCTACGCCTCGCTGACGCTGGCGAAGCGCTCAACCCGGTACTGGGCGACCGCATCGCGTGCCGCGCGGTCGAGCGCGCACCTGGACGTGCGGCAGGCAACCGCCTGACCTTCGCAACTCATCGCCGGCACGCCATCATGGTGGCGTGCCGGCCTCCTGCTGCAAACCCGACTACGACGCGGCGTTCGACGCTCGAACCGCTCGTCGCCAGGCGACGAAGTACCGTCGCCGCGGGGCACGCGGCAGCACCCGGCGCCTGATCGAGGGCATCAAGCGCTCCGGCATCCGCGAATCGTCGGTGCTCGACGTGGGCGGTGGCGTCGGGATCGTCGGCCTCGAGCTCCTCGCGGCCGGCGCGGCCTCGGTGACCGAGGTCGATGCCTCGGGCCCGTACATCGCCGTCGCTCGCCACGAGGCCGCCCGTGCCGGGTGGGCCGATCGGACGCTCCACATCCACGGTGATTTCGTGGAGCTGGCCGCCGAGATCGAGGCGGCAGACGTCGTCGCGCTCGATCGAGTGGTGTGCTGCTACGGCGACTGGCGCGCGATGATCGATCGCTCCACCGAGCACGCGGCGCGGTCCATCGGTCTCGTCTTCCCGAACGATCGGTGGTGGCTGCGAGCCGGGATCGGTCTCGGCAACCTCTGCCTGCGCCTCGTCGGCCAGTCGTTCCGGGGGTACGTCCATCCCGAGCGGGCGGTCGACGAACGGGTGCGCGCCGCCGGCTTCGAGCGTCGACTGCACCATCGCGGCTGGGTCTGGCAGACGGCGCTCTACGAACGGGTATCCCCGGCCGCACCGGTGTCCGCATAGCGCGGCAGCCCGGGCCGATCTGTCGGGCGGCGGGGTTGCCAGTCACCGGCGTTCGCGCGCATGATGGCGCCGCCACACACGCAGCACGCACGAGGAGGACCGCCATGAATGCCATGCGACACCGTCCTCCCGATGCCTCGAGGCGCCACATCCGCTGACGCCGTCCGGGGGTCGGGCAAGCCCGCACACTCGGAGCTTTCTGCGTGCAACCCTCATCCGCGCCACCCCGCGGGGCGCCGTCCTGGCTGCTCGATGAGCCCTACGACGAGACCTCGCTCGGCACCCTGAAATCCGGCAAGGAGGCCGAGGTCTTCCTGCTCGAACGCCGCTATGCCAGCGGCTCGATCGCCCTCCTCGCCCACAAGCGCTATCGACCACGCCGTCCGTCGGCCGGCGAGCTCCGTGACCTCGGATTCAAGAAGGCGACCCAGTACCGGCACGACTCCACCTATCGCGCCGGCTGGTACCTGTCTGCGCGTGACCGACGGGCCGTGGCGCGCAAGACCGATCACGGCCATGACGTCATCGAGCGCATGTGGCCGGTCCAGGAGATGGAGATGCTCGAGCGGGCCTGGGCGTCGGGCGCGTCGGTTCCCTACCCCGTCGAGCGAACCGACGACGGGGTCGTCATGGAATTCATCGGCGACTCCGGTGCTGCCGCGCCGCGCCTGGCGCAGGCAGGGCTGTCGAAGGCGCAGCTGGTATCGGCCTGGGAGCAGCTGGTCGACAGCGTGCGGCACCTCACCGCCGCTGGCCTGGTCCACGCCGACCTGTCCGCCTACAACGTCCTCTGGTGGCGGGATCGGGCGGTCATCATCGACCTGCCGCAGGCGGTCGAGTTCACGACGAACGCCGATGCGCCCGAGCTGCTGCATCGGGACCTGGACAACGTGGCCGGCTGGTTCGCGCGCCGCGGCCTGGCCGTGGATGTCGAACCTCTGTTCGGCGAGCTGCTCGCGGTGGCGTGGTGAGCCGCCCGGCGCCCCGATCCGTCGAGACGCCCCGGCGTTCCACCGGTAGGGCTGGCGCACGACCGTACGTTCCCCGCCGCGGCGCTACCGTGGGGACGTGCAGCCCTTCCGCTTTGCCGTCTACACGAACAACTCCGACGAGGCGG
>DASVEH010000031.1:0-4625 GCA_036380655.1 Candidatus Limnocylindria bacterium
CGACGGCCGGCTCGTGGAAGGCCACCAGGTCGAACGCGTCGGCCGGCCGCTCCTCGACGGAGGGGACGCCGATCCTGGTTGCGAGGCGGTTGCTCATGGCGGCCCGGGTGCTCGTGGTTGGGGTGCTCGGGCCGATTATAGGGTCGGGTCCGCTCCAGTCCGACCCACCGATACGGCCATCCCGATCAGCACGATGGTCGCCCCCGGCCGCCCCCTCATGCGCTCGTTGACGGCCCACACGAGCGCGTCGCGGCGGAGGTTGAGCTCCTGCGCGAGCATCGGGTCCGAGGCCTCGACGTGGGCCGTGCCGCCCGTCACGCGTCGCACGCGGCTCGTGAGTGGGGCGCGCTCGAGGCCTGCCTCGCCGACGACCTCGGTCCATGCCAGGCGCACCTGGGCCAGGGCAAGCTGCTCCGCTGCACCCGGCCCCATGCTGGCCGCCAGCGCTCGCTGGACTGCGGCGCCTGCCGCCTCGCGCCCGCTCATGCCTCGCGCTCCAGGTTCCCCGCCTGGATGCGCCAGACGGCGGCCTCCCGGCGTCTGGCGGCGTCAAGCGTGCCTGGGTCGGCGGTGGTCACGATCACCTGCCCGCGGCCGGCAAGCAGGTCGGAGTGGCGCGCCGCCCGATCCGGATCCAGCTCGCTGAACACATCGTCGAGCAGGACGACCGGCCGTGGACCGTCCACCCCCAGCAGGTCGGTCTCGGCCAGCTTCATGGCGAGGATGATCGTCCGCTGCTGCCCGCGGCTGGCGTGGCTCGCTACGTCCCGACCCCCGAGCTCGGCGCGCAGGTCGTCACGCTGCGGACCGACCAGGCTCACGCCGTTCCACGCCTCCTTCTGCCGGACCTCGGCGATGCGGCGCCGATAGGCCGCCGCCAGCTCCGCGTCGGCCGGCAGCCGCTCCGCCGGCGCGGCGCGTTCCGGCCAGGCCTCCTTGAGCCCGTCGACGTACGCCAGGCTTACCCGTGCGCCCCGCTCGCCGTCGACGGCCACCGCATCGTGCAGCGGTCCGATACGCTCCAACAGCTCGCCGAGCACCTCGAGGCGGGCCCGCATGACCCGAGCCCCGAGCAGCGCCAGTTGCTCGTCCCAGAAGCCGAGGCTGTCGATCGGCGCCTCCTCGGCACGGATCGCGCGCAGCAGCGCGTTCCGCTGGGTGATGACGCGAGCCACCTCGACCAGGTCGCGGGCGGCCCTCCGGTCGCGCTGGGCGACGATGCCGTCCAGGAAGCGGCGGCGATCGGACGGAGCACCCACCAGCAGGAGCATCTCCTCAGGGCGGAAGAGCACCGCCCGGGACACTTCAGACAGGCTCGTCGTGCGGCGGGCGACCCCGTTGACGGTGAGGCGCTTCCGTATGCCCGGATCCGGCTCCGGCCCCGGGAGGACCAGCTCGATCGTCGAGCCGCGCTCGGCTGTGCCGCCGGCGAGCTCGAGCCGCACCCGAGCGAACGGGGCACCGTGGCGGACCAGCTCGGCGTCGGCACTGGCGCGATGGGATCGGCCGACGATGGTGGCGTGGATCGCTTCGAGGAGGTTCGTCTTCCCCGTGCCGTTCGGACCGGCGATCACCGTCAGGCCCGGGTCGGGCGTGAGCTCAGCGGCCGCGTAGCTGCGAAAGTTCTCGAGAACGAGCCGCGTCAGCTCCATCGTGGCATCGGCGGGGCGCGGCGCGGCGCGCAGGGCCATGAGCGACCTACGACGCGGTCCGGACCGGCATGATGACGTGGACGTAGTCGTCCTTGCCGATGCCCCGGATGACACCGGGAGCGAGGGGGCCGGAGAGCTCGAGCGCGGCCTCGTCGGCGCCCAGGTTGCTGAGGACGTCGATCAGGTAGCGCGCGTTGAAGGCGATCGCTGTCGGCGAGCCCTCGATGGCGGCATCGACCGTATCGGCGTTGTCGCCGACGTCGGCCGCGTGGGCCGTGATCGCGACGCCGGTGCCGTCCGCGTCCTCGCCACCGATCTCGATCTTCACGATGTTTGCGCTGTCGCGGGCGAAGATGCTGGCGCGCCGGGTGCCGGCCAGGAACGCTTCGCGATCGATCACGGCGCGCGAGCTGTGCGACGCGGGAATGACCGGCTCGTAGTTGGGGAACTGACCCTCGATCAGGCGGCTGACGAGATCGATGCCCTCGACGTGGAAGAGGACCTGGCTCTTGTTCGGCGTGACGGTGATCTCGATCGGCATCTCGGCGTCGGGCAGGATCCTCACCAGCTCGGCGTACGATCGGCCAGGGACCACGATCGTGATCTCCGGGTTGACCGGCTTGTCGAGCGTGAGGGTCCGCACCGCGATCCGGTAGTTATCGGCGGCCGCCAGCGTCATGCGGTCGCCGGTCAGCTTGGTGAGGACGCCGGTCAGGATCGGCCGGCTCTCATCCGAGGCAGCCGCGAAGACGACCTCGCCGAGCGCCTCGCGCAGCACCCTGGCGTCGACGCTGGTGGCCGGCGTGTCACCGATGGCGGCCACCACCGGGAACTCGTCGGCCTCGATGCCCTTGATGCTCGAGCGGTTGTTGCCGCAGGTCAGCTTCAGGGTGCGGTCCTTCGGCGACAGGACCAGGTCGATGCGCTGGTTCGGCAACGAGGCCACCAGGTCGGTCAACAGCTTGGCCGGCACCGTGATCTCGCCCTCTTCGGTGACCTTGCCCGGAACCCAGCAGTTGATCCCGATCTCCAGGTTGGTGGCGGTGAGCTTGAGTCCCGAGTTCTCGGTCTTGAGCAGCACGTTCGCCAGCACCGGCAACGTGGCACGGCTGCTCACCGCGCGGCTCACCGTCCCGAGACCACGCGCCAGGTTCTCCTGCATCACCGAGATGTTCATGCCGACCTCATCTGCTGGGGCCATGGACCCGATCCCTTATCCACGGCTTGCTGTCTCGCTCTATCGGTTCAAGAGAAAGAATACTCATCCGTCGCCGTCTCTCGTAGTGGTGTTGACGGTGTGGACGGAGGGGCATTCCGC
Organism: Candidatus Limnocylindria bacterium; assembly: GCA_036380655.1. Taxonomy (GTDB): domain Bacteria; phylum Chloroflexota; class Limnocylindria; order QHBO01; family QHBO01; genus JACDBZ01. Next base: position 2,971 of record DASVEH010000031.1, read on the forward strand.
GATCTCCGCCGAGCGTGGTTTCCGCCTGCGGATAACGACGCCGGCACGGTAGATATCGGGGCCCCGCCGGCGTACCGGCGGCGGATGGGCGGGGTTCCGATGTGGATAGAGCCTACCGGCCTCCGCGATGAGGGGCGCCGATTGTCCACAACGACCTCGAGATATCCACCAGAACGGGCCAGTTATCCACGAATCTCGGTGAATCGGTGCCTCCGCGCGCCGGAATCGGCTCACTCGGAGTAGATCATCTCCCGCACGGCGCTGATCTCGCGGCGCATCTCGTCGTTCTCCTGCAGCTCGCGCGCGATCTTGTCGTACGCGTGGAGCACGGTGGAGTGGTCGCGTCCGCCCAGCTCGGCGCCGATGCGCAGCAGGCTGATGTCGGTCTCCTCGCGGATGAGGAACATCGCGATCTGGCGTGGCACCACGATGGCCCGGTCGCGCTTGCTCGAGCGCAGCTGGTCCAGGTTGACTCCGTAGTAGTCGGCCACCGCGCGCACGATGCGCTGCGGGGTGATCGATCGCTTGCGCGGGTTGTACATGACGTTGCTGAGCACGGCGCTGGCGAGCTCGATGTTCACCGGCATCCCGCTCATGGAGGCGTAGGCGACGACGCGATTCAGGGCACCCTCGAGCTCGCGGACGTTGCTCACCACCTTGCGGGCGATGAAGTCGATCACCTCGGAGGGGATCAGGTGGAGCTGGTCCTCCGCCTTGGAGCGCAGGATGGCGATCCGGGTCTCGAGGTCCGGCGGCGTGAGATCGGCGATGAGCCCCCACTCGAAGCGGCTGCGGAGGCGCTCCTCGAGGGTCGTGATCGCCTTCGGCGGCCGGTCGGAGCTCAGGACGACCTGCTTGCCGGCCTCGTGGATGGCGTTGAAGGTATGGAAGAACTCTTCCTGGGTCCGCTCGCGATCGGCGATGAACTGGATGTCGTCGATGAGGAGGACGTCGATGCGCCGATATCGGCCCCGGAAGTCCTCCATCTTCTGCTCGCGGATGCTGTTGATGAAGTCGTTCGTGAACTTCTCGCTCGTCGCGTACAGGATCCGCTTGCGCGGGAATTTGGCCGCCACCGCATTGCCGATGGCGTGCATGAGGTGCGTCTTGCCCAGCCCCACCCCGCCGTACAGGAAGAGCGGGTTGTAGGCGTGCCCCGGCCGTTCGGCCACGCTGAGCGCCGCGGCGTGGGCCAACCGGTTCGCGCTGCCCACGATGAAATTGTTGAACGTGTAGCGGGTGTTCAGGTTGATGGCGTTGCCGCCCGCGCTGAGCGGCGGCATCTGGACCTGGGCCTCCTCGTCGACCTGGTCCGGCAGGGGGCCGGAGGCATCGGCGACGATGAACTCGAGCTGGACCGAGCCGCCGACCACGCGGGCGAGCGTCTGGCTGATCAGCGGCCGATATCGATTGTCGAGCCAGTCCCTGGCGAAGCCATTCGGTGCGGAGATCCGGTAGCGGTTCTCGTCGATCTCGACGAGTTCGGTGTCCTTCAGCCAGGTCTCGAAGTTGGCCGGGGAGAGTGAGACCTGCAGCTCGCCGAGGGCGGCGCGCCACACCTGCTTCGCATCCATCAAACTGACGTGCTCCGAACCGATCTGCGGGGTTGCCGCGTGGGCTGATGAGTCCGCCTCCGGGCCGAGATCGGACGTCAT
>DASVEH010000032.1:0-9969 GCA_036380655.1 Candidatus Limnocylindria bacterium
ACACTGCGCGCGGCTCAGCACGGCGAGGGCCAGGAGCGCATCGACCACCTGCTGCGTGAGTGGTCGTACGGTCCGTATGAGCGGACGATCGAGCTGCCGTGCGCGGTGGACGCGATGCGCGCGAATGTGAGCTACGGCAACGGCGTGCTGTCGATCACCTTCCCGAAGGTCGGTGCCCAGCGCGCCGGCCGGCTCCTGGTTCAGCGCACCGGCCAGGCACGCGGCATGACAGCGGGGCACCGCGGATCGCGGGGCGGCGACGATGACGACCCGACGCCTGACGACGGCAGCAGCGCCACCACGGTCGCCTGACGGGTCGGTGATCCTCTACTTCCTGCGCCATGGCGACGCAGGCCCTCCCCGCACGGCGGATGACGACGGACGAGAGCTGACGGGCTCAGGCGAGGGCGCGTTGCGCGCCGCCGGGCCGATCTGGCGGCGCCTCAACCTTCGCCCGGACCTGGTCCTGTCCTCACCCCTGCCGCGGGCGCTCCGCACGGCAGAGCTGCTCTGCGAGGCCGTCGGCGGCAGTCCGGTCATCGACGATCGGCTTCGACCCGGCGCTGGCTGGCCCGACCTGGCGCAGGCCATGGCCGCGCACGCCGGTTCGCGCCGCGTCATGTTCGTCGGGCACGAGCCGGACCTGTCGACGGCCATCGCCGAGCTGACCGGCGCCGCATCGGTGCGGATGCGCAAGGGCGGCCTCGCCTGCCTCGAGTTCTATGGAGTCCCGGAGCCCGGTGGCGGCGAGCTCGCCTGGCTGCTGGACCCCGACCTCTACACCGATGACGTCGAAGGAGACTGACCCACATGCCCGAGTCCGCCGCGATCATCCGACGATTCGACGATCCCGACGAGCGTCGTGACTTTCCGCTGGGTCACTTCGAGCTGCTCCAGATCGGAGGCCTGACCATCGGGCGAGCCGAGTACGAGCCGGGCTGGCGCTGGTCTGAGCACGTCGGCGCGGCCGCCGGCCAGGAAGTCTGCGAGGTGGCGCACCTGGGCCTCGTCCTCGCCGGGCGCAACCGCATCGAGATGACCGACGGCCGCGTCATCGAGGTCGGCCCGGGGGACCTGTTCGAGATCGGCCCGGGTCATGACTCTGTGGTCATCGGCGACGAGCCGTACGTCAGCATTCACTTTCTGGGGGCCGACCAGTACGCGGCGAAGTGACAGATGCCCCGCTGGGGCGGCCCATCACCCGGATCGCCGCCTACGTTTCCCGCGCACAGCTGCCGAGCGATCGGTTGGTGGACATCGCGGAGCTGGCCGGAGCTGGTCCTGTAGGCTTGAGCCATGGCCGATCTTCAGCTGCACACCCTCCTGCTCTGCGACTACGCGCTCACCGCGCAGGATGGCAAGATCAGCGCGATCGGCGTCTTCAGCCAGATCAACATCGCGCGCCTGCCGGCGACGCACGGCCGATGTTTCATCGTCGCCATCCTCGAGGCGACGCCCGGCGCCCATGAGCTGACGTTCCAGGTGATCAGTCCCACCGGCAAGCCGACACTCCAGCAGGCGCCTCGGCTGCGTATCGAGGTGCCGCCCAACGCGACTACGGCGAACATCGTCGCCGACTTGAAGGGCATGCGGATCGAGGAGATCGGCCGTCATCGGATCGAGGTGCGCTCCGGCGACCAGATGCTCGGCAGCAGCCCCTTCCTGGTGAACCTGATCCTGCGGCAGACGCCCGGCAACGCCTGATACCGGACGAGCGACCTCACAACCGTCAGGGTGTCAGCGTTGTATCGGCATGAGCACCGAGATGGAACGCGCCTTCTACGCATCCGACCCGACCTGGGATGGGCGCTTCGTCGCCGCCGTACGGACGACCGGCATCTTCTGCCGTCCGTCCTGCCGAGTCCGAAAGCCGTTGCCCAGGAACGTCGAGTACCTGCCCGATGCCGCGACGGCGCGTGCCGCGGGCTATCGGGCCTGTCTCCGATGCCAGCCGGAGGACGGGTCGACGGTCACGCTGCGGACAATCGAGACACCGATTGGACCGATGCTGGCCGGCGCCACCGGCCAGGCGATCGTCATCTGTGATTTCGCCGGCCGCCCGATGATCGGCGCGCAGCTCGCCGCGGTGCGCCGGCGCATCGGCCCGACGCGCAGTGGACCCTCGCGACTGCTGGACCGCCTGGCGGCCCAACTGAGCGAGTACTTCGCGGGGACGCGCCGCGACTTCGACCTGCCGCTTGACACCCCAGGCAGCACGTTCCAGGAGCGCGTCTGGGCGGAGCTCCGACGCATTCCGTACGGCGAGACGATCAGCTACCGCGAACTGGCCAAGCGGGTCGGGGCCGGGCCTGCCTACCGCGCGGTCGGTCGCGCCAACGGCTCGAACCGCGTCGCCGTCATCGTCCCCTGCCACCGCGTTATCGCCGCCGGCGGCGGGCTTGGCGGCTATGGCGGTGGGCTGCCGGCCAAACGCCACCTGCTCGACCTCGAGAGCGGCCGGGCGCTCGGCGCCGCTATCGGCTAGCGGCGATCACCTCCGCCCCGAATCGCTCGATCGAATCGCTGTCGGCGACCTTCGGGAGGACGATGAAGACGCCCTGTGACCCGGCGTCGGCCAGCGCGTCGGCGCGCTCGAGCAGCGTCTCCGCGTCGGCGATGGGCCCCGCCTGCCCGGGGAGGCGCTTGAGGTCGAGCCCGCAGAAGCGCTCGATCTCGTCGTAGTCGCGTCCCTCGTTCTCGCAGTGACGGCGAAGGACCTCCAGCTTGTGGCGCATGACCGCCGGATCCGAGGTCGTCTGGTGGGTCGCGTCGCCGTACTTGGCGACGAACTTCAGGGTCTTCCGCTCTCCGCCGCCGCCGATCAGGATCGGCGGGTGCGGCTGCTGCACCGGGGGCGGACTGTCCATCTGCTCCGTCAGCTCGACGTGCTTGCCCGTGAACGACCCCGTCTCACCGTTCCACGCACGATGCGCGATCTGCAGAAGGTCCTCGAGCATCTGGAAACGCTCCGCGATCGGCGGAAAGCGGACGCCGAAGGCCCCGTGCTCGCGCTCGTTCCACGCGGCACCCACGCCGAAGTAGGAACGGCCACCGGAGAGGACGTCCAGGGTGGACGCCTGCTTGACCAGGACGGCGGGGTGCCGGTAGGTCACGCCGGTGACCAGCGTGCCGAGCTTGATCCGTTCGGTGGCCGCTGCCAGGAAGGCGAGAGACAGCCAACCTTCCAGGAGAGGTGCGTCCCATCGCCGAAGCTGGATGAAGTGATCCCAGACCCAGATGGAGTGGAACCCCGCCGCCTCGGCGCGGCGTCCGATATCGGCCAGGTGCCTGCCCATGGCGGCCGGTCCCCCGGACCAGTCGAACTCGTTGATCTCCAATCCATATTTCACGCGTTATCTCCTGATCTGCTACCCGCCGCAGACCGGCAGGCGAGGGATGGGCGGATCGTGCGGCGCATCGGTCGAGCACTCCGAGGGGCCGTTGCCGCCATTGATCACCGGCCAGCCGTCGACCCAGTCGATGCGGTCGAGGAAGAGGGAGCGGAAGCTGGTCTCGGGCCGAACCATGGCGTGGTAGAGCACCCAGTCGTTGCCGTCCGGTCCCTCGATCGTGGCGTGATGGCCGGGGGCGTCGAATCGATCGTTCGCCTGCAGGATCGGATTATCGGGGTTCCGGGTGTACGGGCCAAAGGGCGACTCCGATCGTGCCACCATGAGCGCGTAATGCGCCTCCGGTCCACAGCATGCGTCGCCGGAGTACATGAGGTAGTACATGCCCTCGTGCACCGTGATCCACGGGCCCTCGATGAGGCCCTCGTACTCGTCGCTGGATCGGTAGAGGACCTCGATCGCCTCGCCGGCCAGGCCCAGCCCGTCGGGCGTCAGCTCCTGCGCCGAGATCGGCTCCCCGGCCGATCCCCAGTACAGGAAGTGGCTGCCGTCGGCATCGAGGACGAATGGATCGATCGCGCTGAAGCTGTGGCCGGTCACGATGGGGCCTCCACTGTCCGTGAATGGACCGGTCGGGTTCGGCGCGGTCGCCACGCCGATCGCCATCTCCCCGTTGTCCCGGCGCGCCGCAGAGAAGTAGAGCCGGTAGCTCCCATCGTCCCAGCGCGAGATATGGGGTGCCCACATGTCGCCGGGCGATCCCACGGCCCATTCCGGGTTCTCCGGAAACGCATCCCCCACCAGCTCCCAGGCAACGAGGTCGGTGGAGCGCAGGATCGGCACGTTCACGAACTGCGCGCCGAAGTAGGCCTGGGTCGTGTAGGCGTAGTAGGTGCCGTCCGGCGCCCGGATCACCGAGGGATCCGGAGCATCGTTGTTCAGCACGGGATTCCGGAACGCGGGTTTCGAGCCGTGGGCTGTCACATAAGCCGCGGTCGTGACACCGACGACCACGAGCAGCGCGACGAGCAGCCGCCCTCGGGTCACGCCGCCGTGTCGACCCGTGGAGCGCCGGCCGCCACGATGGCCGCATAGCGGTCGACCAGGGGGGTCCGGTTGCGACGGAGCCCGTGATCGAGATCCCAGAGGCCCATGTGACACCAGTAGGCATCACGCTCATATGGCCCGCGCCGCCACCGCCAATCCACGTGGCTCAGGACGGGAAACCACGTATAGCCAACGACCGGTACACCCGCTGCCATCACGGGCACGAGCGCCTGGGTCGAGTCGTCCATCCAGCTTGCCCGCCGCTCGATGCCGGCGTTGTCGCTGGTCTCCGTGATCGCGACCGGGAGGCCCGTGTGCTGATGAAAGCGGGTCAATGCGATGCCGAGGTCGTCGCCGCTGGCATAGCGGTTCCGACGACGCACGCGTCCGCGCGCGGTGACGAGGTCCGCGCGAGACATGTTCGGATAGAAGTTCACGCCAACCACGTCGATCGGCTGTGGACGGGCGACGAGGTCCGCCAGTCGCATCTCGGAGATCCCCGAGGCGATCAGTCGGGGGTACTGGCTGTGGCCGCCGTCGACCCTGCCGAGAACGAGGTCCAGCGGCAGGAACAGGCTCTCCCAGCGCTCCTGGATCAAGCTCTCCAGGGCCGGCTCATCGATTGTCAGGATGTCGCACGGCTCGACGGCGACGATCCGCGCGTCCGCCTGGACATCGCGAATCGCGCCGATCGTGCGCGATATGCCCTCGGCGATGGCGACGAGGACCCGGTCATACCCCCGATGTCCATGCAGGTGGGGCGGCCAGACTGCGCGCAGCCCGCAGAAGTCCGCGTTGACGACCGGCTCGTTCAGGGGCGTCCAACCGCCGGCGACCGCGCCGTACCGCTCCACCATCGCGGCGGCGTACTCGGCGACCCGGGAGGGGTAGTCGGGGTCGACGAAGGAGCGACGCAGCCAGGTTGGCGTCCCGTAATGGACGAGGTCGACGATCGGTCGGATGCCGATCCGTGCAAGGTGGTCGAACACCGGATCGGTCCATGACCAGTCGAAGACGCCCGGCTCGGGGTTGACCCGGTACCACGGCACGCCATACCGCATGCTGCGAACCCCCAGCGAGGCGACCAGGTCAAGGTCCGAGCGCCACCGCCGGTAGTGGTCGATGAGCTCGTATTCGTCGAGCACGCGCCCGCGGCGACCGGCCGGCTGCCCGACGAACGTGTCCTCGATGCCGACCGCCCACTCGAACTCAGCCACGAATGCCGACCGATGCGATCCCGCCCATCAGCTTGTTCTGGCTGAACGCGTACACGATGAGCGGCGGCAGCATGGCAACCAGGGTGGCCGCCATGACGATGTTCCACTCGGTTCCGACGGTCGTCACCTCGCGCGCCAGCGCCAGCGGGACGGTGAACCAGTCCGGGTCGTCGAGGTAGAGCAGCGGCCCGAAGAAGTCGTTCCAGACTCCCAGGAAGGTGAAGACGGCGACGACCACCAGGGCCGGGATGGTAAGCGGCACGATGATGCGCCAGTAGATGGTCCAGAAGCCCGCCCCGTCGATCCGTGCGGCCTCGTCGAGATCCTTGGGGATGGTGCGCATGTACTGCCGCAGGAGGAAGATGAAGAACGGGTTCCCGGTGAAGGCCGGCACGATCAAGGGCAGGTAGCCGGCCGGGAATCCGTCCACTGTCCCGTACCAGCCGATATTGAAGAACAGCAGGAACTGCGGGATCAGGAGAACCGGAGCCGGGAGCAGCATGGTCGCAAGCACGATGGCGAAGAGCACGCTCTTCCCGCGGAACTCGAGCCGCGCGAAGGCGTAGGCGATGAGCGAGTTCGACAGGACGGCCCCGACGATGTTGAGGGACGCGAGCAGCAGGCTGTTGAGCGCGAAGCGGCCGTACGGCTCGTTCGGCTGGGTCAGCGCATCGACGAATGTCCCGAGGTTGAAATACTCGGTCGGAAACCACTCGGGGGGGAAGGTGAAGACCGGGACGTTCTCCGGCTTGAGTGCGGCGGTCAGCATCCAGCCCAGCGGCAACACGATGAACGCCGTCAGCGCCCCGAGGCATGCGTAGACGAATGCGACGTGGAGCGCGCGCCGGGTCGTGAGCCTGGCGACCATGCCCTGCCGATCGAGCGTTCGCGACGCGTTGTGGCTCACGATGTGTTCCTCATGCCTGGTAGAAGACGAAGCGCTTCTCGAGCTTGAAGGTCAACCAGACCAGCAGCAGGCCGATGACGGTGAGGATCCACGCCAACGCCGCCGCGTAGCCCATCTGCCCCTCCACGAACCCGCGCCGGTAGAGCAGCAGCATGTAGAACAGCAGCGAGTCCGCGGGGCCGGCCGCCCCACCGGCTCCGGAGATGACGATCACCGGACCGATGATCACGAGCGCCGCCGTCAGTTCGCCGATGAAGAGGAAGAACATCGTCGGCGAGAGCAGGGGCAGGGTGATGTGGCGGAACTTCTGCCACGGCCCGGCGCCGTCCATGCCGGCCGCCTCGTAGAGGTCCGGCGGGATGTTCTGGAGCCCGGCCAGGTAGATGATCGCGTTCGTTCCGACGCCCCAGAGTCCCATGATCGCGACGCCCCAGAGGGCGAAGTCGGGATCCTGGAACCAGTTCGGCGGATCTTCGATGCCGATGCTGCGCAGGAATTGGTTCACCGCTCCCAGGTCGCTGTTGAGCAGGGTGAACCAGAGCACCGCGATGGCGACCCCGGAGAGGACCGCCGGCACGTAGAGGATGGTGCGGAAGAAGCCCATACCCGGAACCTTCTGGTTCAGCAGCAGTGCCACGGCAAGGCCGGAGATGAGAAAGAGGGGGACCGCGATCACGATCCAGGTGAGCGTGACCTGGAGCGCCTTGTAGAAGCTCGGATCGTCGGTGAACGCGCGAGCGTAGTTCTCCAGCCCGACGAACTGGCCGGGACGCAGCAGCTGCTCGTCCGTGAAGCTGAGCCACACGGCCCAGCCGAGGGGGATGAGCAGGAAGAAGACGAACCCGACGATCCAGGGCGCCAGGAACAGATACGCCGCCCGTTCCTCCGCCCTCGAGCCTGGTCTGCCCCGCCGATTGGGAGCCAGCGGGGCAGCGACACCTCCGCCGCTGAACCGCTCGCCGGGCGCGCCCTGGTCGCCGAGCTGCATCGACATCGCCCTTCCCTCCATCGCGCCGGCTACTCGCTCGGCTCCTCCGAGGCTTCCGCCGCCTCCTCCTCGACCTGCTCCTCGAACTCGGACTGGTCGAAGGTATCCCAGCGGTCCCACACTTCATCGAGCTGCTCCTGCGCGGCGGCGGCCATCTCGTCAAGGATGGCCTGGGCGTCCGTCTCTCCCTCCACCGTCAGGAGGCGCATCACCTCGACCGGATCCCAGTTGTCCTCCCCGGGCGGTGCGAAGGGCAGGGGACGCGCGTTTGCCAGGACGGCCAGGAAATCCTGCTTGATCGGATCGTCCTCGCCGTAGCCGGCCTCCTCCGCCACGACGGTCGAGAGGGGCGGGTCGGGCGTCTCCGCCATCTGGATCTCCTGCGCGTCGGTCGCGATGAACTCCAGGAAGAGGAGCGCGTCCTCCGGGTGGGGGCTTTCCGTGAAGGTGCCCCATGGAGCGGTCCAGGTGTCGACGAAGTCCTCCTGGCCCTCGACCACGAAGAACGGCGTCATGCCGAAGTCGATCTCGGCCTCCTGGTAGGTCGGCACGGCAGTGAAGTCGCTCCAGGTGATGGCGATCTGCCCTTGGGCGAACAGGTCGGACTCGGGGATCGTGTCGAGGACGCTCGAGCTGGGCGCCAATCCGTCGTTGATCAGGCCCGCTCCGATCTCGAAGGCTTCGGCGAGCTCCGGCGCATTCATGTTGCCCTCCGCCGTGCGGCCGTCCTCTCCATAGATCGGATAGAAACCGAAGGCGATGTCGGCCGGCATGGAGCAGCCGTAGACATTCGTCGCCGGATCGTCGCTCGGCTGTGCGAGCTGGCGGCAGATGTCGGCATATTCCTGGAAGGTCATCGACTCATCCGGCGATGGATGGGGAACGCCCGCCTCGTCGAAGATCGCCTTGTTGTAGACGAGGACGTTGCCGCCGAGGAAGGTACCTACGCCGAAGATGCCGTTCGCCGGATCGTTCTCGAGCGCGCCGCGCGACATGCCGCCGGGATTGAAGTCGTCGACGCTGACGCCCCATTCGTCGAGCCTGTCGGTCAGCTCGACGACATAGCCCGCCTTCATCCAGTCGTCGCTCTCGATGATCGCGATGTCCGGCGGGTTGCCCGCTACCAGAGCCGTGTTGACCTTGGTGACGTACTCCTCCTCCGGGTAGACGACGACATCGACTTCCTTGCCCTCGTTCGCCTCCTCGAAGGCCGTTTCCATGGCGCGAATCGCGACCTCCTCGTCTCCCTGCGGAAACATCCACACGCTGATCGAGTTCGCATCGGGACTGCCGTCGGCGCCACGGCCGAAGCATCCGGCGAGCAGTAGCGCGAAGGCGAGAACGCCCGTCACGTGCAGGGATCGGCCATTGGTACGCATTGCTGCCTCCTGTTTCTCAGCTCGGAGTTCGGCTCGGCACCGTGGCGACCTCTGGGGTTGGCACGGTCGAATCGGTGGATCTCGCCTCGGACGCGCGCAGGCGCGGCATGAGGTTGATTGCAATTTCGTTCACGGTTGACCAGCGCTCCCGCGCTGGCAGCGCGGTCATAAGGTCTGTGAAGCCGAGCGACCGGTGGCGCTCGACGAAGTCTCGGTAGGCCGCGCGGCTCTCCATCGGCTCGGACCCGACCCAGACCGATCGCCGAAGGGTGGCGGGATCGCGACCCGCGGCGCGGCAGGCCACCTCGAACGCCGCGACCCGTTCGGAGAGGTCGGATGACACTCCCTGCGTGGCCGTGCCGTCGATGGTCGGGAAGGTGTCCCAGATGTCTGCATACCGTGCCGCAAGGCGCAGCATCCTCGGCCGATGTGCCGCGATCAGGATCGGGATCCGGGGTCGCTGGACCGCGAGCGGCAGGGCGTGCGCGCCTTCCAGGCGATAGAAGCGGCCATGGTGGGTGGAGGCTTCACCCCGCCCGAGGCGATCGAGGACCTCGAGTGCCTCCTCGAGGCGATCGACGCGCTCGGGCGCGGCCGGAAACTCCATTCCGAAGCGGCGGTGCTCATCGGGGTACCAGCCGGTACCAATCCCCAGGATCAACCGGCCGCCGCTCACGTGGTCGACCGTGACAGCCTGCTTGGCGAGGAGCGACGGGTGCCGGAACGTGTTGCTGCTCACGAGCACGCCGAGGTGGATCCGCCTGGTCAGGGCCGCGAGCGCCGCCAGCGACGTCCAGGCCTCGAAGATGGATCGGTCATGCGGCGGATCCGTCGGCATCAGGTGGTCTACGAGCCATGCGTGGTCGAAGCCGAGCTCGTCCGCCAGGACGAAGCGCTCGACCAGCTCGGGCCAGGACATGCCCACCTGGCCGATGAAGAGCCCGAACCGGGTGTGGGGACGAGCGACGGCGCTCACTGCTCGACGATGACCTTGCCGGTCTCGCCAGCCATGAAGCATCGATACGCCTCCTCGAGCTCGCCGATGCCGAACCGGTGAGTGATGATCTGTCCCAGGTACGCA
>DASVEH010000033.1:0-2172 GCA_036380655.1 Candidatus Limnocylindria bacterium
TTGTCGTTGATGTCGACGCCCTGGGACTTGTAGACCTTCTGGACCTCGCGGACGAGGTAGGTCTCGGTCTCGGTCCGGCCCTTGATGTCGAGCATGTCGTGCGGGTAGACGGAGCCCTCGTTTAGCTGGGTGCCCGCCGTGATCTTGTCGCCGGGCTCGACGAACAGGCGCGTGCGGCGCGGGAACGTGTACGCGTGCTCCTCGCCGCCGGCGTCGGTGATGATCACCTTGCGCGCCTTCTCGGTGTCCTCGACCGCGACCTTGCCGTCGACCTCGGCGAGCTGGGCGAGGCCCTTCGGCTTGCGCGCCTCGAACAACTCGACGACACGCGGTAGACCGTGCGTGATGTCCGCGCCGGCGACGCCGCCGGTGTGGAACGTACGCATTGTCAGCTGCGTACCGGGCTCACCGATCGACTGCGCGGCGATGATGCCGACCGCGTCGCCGATCGCGACGAGCTTGCCTGTGGCCGGCGCTTCGCCGTAACAGTTCTGGCAGATGCCGGCCTCGGCCTCGCACTTGAGCACAGACCGCACAGGCACACCGGCGTTCTCCTTGCCGTACCCCTCGACGATCTCGTCGAGCTCCGCCTGCGTGATCTCCTGGCCCTTCTTGAGCAGCTCGCGATGGCGCTTCGTCTCGAATTTCTTCGCCGCGATCCGGCCGAGGAGCTTGTCGTTCGGCTTCCCCTCGTCGTTGTAGAGGGGCATCTCGATGAACTCCTTCGTGCCGCAGTCCTCCAGACGGATGATCACGTCCTGCGAGACGTCCACGAGACGCCGGGTCAGGTAGCCCGAGTCAGCCGTTCGGAGCGCGGTGTCGGCGAGGCCCTTGCGAGCGCCGTGCGTCGAGATGAAGTACTCGAGCACCGACAGGCCCTCGACGAAGTTGGCCTTGATCGGGCGCTCGATGATCTCGCCCTTCGGATTGGCCATCAGGCCGCGCATGCCGGCGAGCTGGCGGATCTGCTTGAAGGACCCGCGGGCGCCGGAGTTGGCCATCATGTAGATCGGGTTGAGGTGATCGAAGTTGTCGATCATCGCGTCCGCGACCTCCTCGGTGGCGGCCGTCCACTTGTCGACAACCGCCTCGTGGCGCTCCTCGCCCGAGATCAGGCCCATGTCGTACTGGCCCTGGATCTCCTGCACCTCGTCCTCGTAGCGGTCGAGGATCTCGGTCTTGTTGGGCGGCACGACGACGTCGTTCTTCGAGATCGTGATGCCGGCCTGCGTCGCGTAGTGGAAGCCGAGCTCCTTGAACGCGTCGAGGACGAGCGCGATGGCGTGCGGGCCGTAGCGCTCGACCAGCCCCTCGATCAGGTCGTTCATGTCGCGCTTCTTCAGCGGGTGATTGACCCACTCCCACGTGTCGGCCTGGTAGTCCTCGCCGAGTGAGCTCTCCAGCTCCCGCTGGACACGCTCGTTGAAGATGATCCGGCCGACCGTCGTTAGCACGTGCGCGTCGGCGTCCGACGGGCGGTACTCGGCCAGGTCGTGTAGATCCACCATGCCGTGCTCGTAGGAGAGCTGGGCCTCCTGGTCGGAGCGGAAGACGTGCGGCCGCTTGCCGAACTTCTTCTCGTCCCACTTCCCGCCGCGTACGAGCTTCTCGCGCTCCTCGAGCTCCTCGTCGTCGGGGCCGTAGGTGAGGTAGTACGACCCGAGCACCATGTCCTGGGTCGGAACGGCGAGCGGGCCGCCGTGCGCCGGCGACAGGATGTTGTTCGCCGACAGCATGAGTAGCCGCGCCTCGGCCTGGGCCTCGGCGGACAGCGGCACGTGCACCGCCATCTGGTCGCCGTCGAAGTCCGCGTTGAACGCGTGACAGACGAGCGGGTGGACCTGGATCGCCTTGCCCTCGACGAGCACCGGCTCGAACGCCTGGATGCCCAGGCGGTGGAGCGTCGGCGCGCGGTTGAGCAGGACGGGGTGCTCCTGGATGACCTCCTCGAGCACGTCCCAGACCTCCGGGATCATCGAGTCGACCATCTTCTTGGCCGCCTTGATGTTCTGGACCGCCTTGCGCTCGACCAGCCGGGCCATGATGAACGGCTTGAACAGCTCGAGCGCCATCAGCTTCGGCAGGCCGCACTGGTGCAGGCGCAGCGACGGGCCGGCCACGATGACCGAGCGGCCCGAGTAGTCGACGCGCTTGCCGAGCAGGTTCTGGCGG
>DASVEH010000034.1:0-5823 GCA_036380655.1 Candidatus Limnocylindria bacterium
CGGCTCGGGATGTCACGGGCCGACCTCGACGCGCTGGTCGCCGACCCGACGACGTTCACCGGTGCCGCCGGCGCGCAGGTAGCGGCCGTCGTCGAGCAGGTGGAGAAGGTCGTGAGCCGCTACCCGGCGGCCGCCGGCTACACGCCCGCGCCGATCCTCTAGTGCGTCCGTTGTGTGGCACTACCGAGCATGTCGACGTCTGGGTCGCGGGCAGCGCGGTGGAAGCGGATGACGATGCAGGCTCAGGACCGGTCAACCATGGCCTGCATGCTCTCCGGGTAGCGGTCACCGCGGACTGTGACGCTCTCGGACGCGGCGGTCAGTTCTGCGACGTCCTCGGGAGTTAGGTCGAGCTCGGCGGCGGACAGGTTCTCCTGAAGTCGCTCGATGCGCCGGGTCCCGGGAATGGGCACGATCCACGGCTTCTGGGCCAACAGCCAGGCAATAGCGACCTGCCCGGGGGTGGCGCCGAGTCGGCCGGCGGTGACCTTGACCATGTCGACGAGCTCGAGGTTGTGGGCCAGAGCCTCGGGGGCGAAGCGGGGCAGCTTGGCGCGGATGTCGCCCTCGCCGAAGGTGGAGCCGGCGGTGACCTGCCCGGTCAGGAGCCCGCGACCGAGCGGGCTGAACGGGACGAATCCGATCCCCAGCTCCTCCAGGGTGTTGAGAACCGACTCCTCGGGCTCCCGCCAGAAGAGCGAGTACTCGCTCTGCAGCGCGGTAACGGGCTGGACCGCGTGGGCGCGGCGGATCGTGGTGGGCCCGGCCTCGGACAAGCCGAAGTGGCGTACCTTACCGGCGGCGATGAGTTCCCGGACTGTGCCGGCGACGTCCTCGATGGGGACGTCGGGGTCGACGCGGTGCTGGTAGAGCAGGTCTATGACGTTGGTCCGCAGGCGTCGCAGCGAGCCGTCGACGGCTGCACGGATGCGCTCGGGCCGACTGCTGACGCCGCTTTGGTGACCATTGTCGTCGAAGGCGAAGCCGAATTTCGTCGCGATGACGACCCGCTCCCGGACCGGTTGGAGGGCCTCACCCACGATCTCCTCGTTCACGAACGGTCCGTAAACCTCGGCGGTGTCGAAGAACATGATTCCGTGGTCGACGGCCTGACGTAGGAACGCCACCATGTCAGCCCGCTCGGGCGATGGACCGAAGCTCTGACTGATGCCCATGCAGCCCAGACCGATGGGGGAGACCGACAGGTTGTTTCCGAGGGTGCGTGTCGTCATGAGAGGGGCCGTCCGTCCTAGAGGCTCGGGAGCGCTCTCACGTTAAGCCAGTCGCCTCGCGCCGGGGGTGGCTGACCCCGGCTATGCCGCGTAGGCGACGACACCCCCATCGTGGGGCGAGCTAGCTCGCGCAGTCCTTGCCGAGGCTGGAGGATCAGAACCGTCACTCCCGAGCTGGCAGTACCGCTCGCAGGTTGCAGGATCGGGCAACCGGTAGCCGGGGGCGCGGATAGGGCGGCTATCGACCCCATCGCGCTGCAAGGCACCGCTCGGATCACGGCAACTCCGGACATCAGCCCTCAGTTTCAGTTGCCCTGCCGGACGACCTCGGCATCTCCTCAGTCCCACGGCCGAACGGACACGGAAGGAAGGTTCGCCAGAACGCGAGCGCCTCATCACCGTCAGACCACTACGCTCGGGCCCCTATTCGGAACAACACGGGGGCGGGTAGATGCGAGCGCTTCGCTTGGCTGTCGCATTGGCGATCCTCTTGGGCATCGCGGGCTGTGGGTCGAACAAGGACCTAGTCATGCCTGATGTGACAGGCAAGAAGCTCGACGTCGCAAAGAGCGCCATCAAGGCCGCGGGCTTCGAGGACGACATCACCGTCGACGGCGGCGGTGTCTTCGGCGTCATCAAAGAATCGAACTGGGAAGTGTGCGACCAGTCCCCAACGCCCGCCGGGGTCGTGTCGGAAGCACCGCAATTGACAATCGACCGTTCCTGCGGGGCAGGAGCATCGAATTCGATGGCTCTATCGCAACGATGACCAATCACGGCGACAACGACACTCGATACGACATCCTCATGGTCCCGGGAACAAAGGCCCCGAATCTAGGATCGGGCCCGCGTTCAAGTTCGAGGACGTGAACGTGTCTGACCTGAACCTCACAGGCGCCAAGATTCCTGACGCCCTCGGCGACGGCGACCGTTTCCGCTTCGTCACTGAGGTCGTCAAGTACAACCCGAAACAGTGCCTACTCTTCCTCGCGCCCATTTCGACCAGCGCTAGGTAGGTCGGGCTTCACTCCTCGTTGGCTACGAGTGCCGCAAAGGGCCCCTAGCCCATGACCACATACCGCGCCGTCACTCCCGAGCGGGCACTATCGCTCGCTCGGTTGAGCGATCTGGTCGATGAGCTGGCGTGGCGCACGGATGGTTCGCTGCCCGGCGTCAATCGCGGCTACTAGACGATTCCCGGGCAGCACGTGCGGATCCGGGAGGGCACTGCGGGGCGACTCAAGAATCCAGCGCGGTCGACCTACCCCCGCACATCGACACTTCGGATCAGCCACTTCCCGGACCCGCAGACGCGACGCTACGCCCTGAGCCCGCAGACCGAAAGAGCACTCGAAATCCAGTTCCAGCTGGCCTTTGACAACTGAAGGGAGCCGGAGTGACGCGGGCGAGGTGCGCGCGCATCCCGACGCCCGCGCGTGAAATCAAGCAACTCTCGCCAGCAGTGGTCGCCGACGCATCTTGTGGAAGGGACACACTGGCTCGACCCGGCTACCCTTTCAACGGTGGAGTTTGTCGAGGCGGACGGACTCAAGATCGCCTACGAGCGGGTCGGTGAAGGGCACCCTCTGGTCTTTGTCCACGGCGCGGCCGAGGACAGCCGCATCTGGCAACCGCAGCTCACCGACTTGGCTGACGAGTTCACCGTCGTGGCCTGGGACGAGCCAGGGGCCGGCCGGTCCTCCGACCTGCCCGAGGGGTTGACCCTGAGGGGCTTCGCGGACGGGCTCGCAGCGCTCATCGAGTCGCTGCGGCTCGGGCCCGCGCACGTCGCCGGGTTGTCGTGGGGCGGCACGGTGGTGCTCGAGCTGTACCGCCGTCACCCCGGGCTCGTCGCGACCCTGATCATGATCGACACCTACGCCGGCTGGAAGGGGTCGCTACCCGCCGACGAGGTCCAGGCGCGGGTCGTCGGCGCCCGCCGGATGCTTGCCGCACCGCCCGAGGAATTCGACCCCACCCTCCCCGGACTCTTTGCAGGCGATCCGCCTATGGACTTCGCGCGGCTGCTCGCCGCCATCGCCGCCGACGTCCGCCCAGCCACCCTGGGCCAGGAGCTGGCCATCATGGCCGAAACCGACCTGAGCGACCTGCTGCCTCACGTCGCCGTCCCCACCTTGCTGCTGTGGGGCGACTCGGATGCTCGCTCGCCGCTGACCGTCGCCCGCCAGTTCGAGGAGGCTATCCCTGACACGGAGCTCGTCGTGATCGAGGGGGCAGGCCACTTGAGCAATCTCGAGCGGCCCCAACAGGTCAACGCCGCCGTGCGCGAGTTCTGCCGCGCCCACCCGCCACGCGCGACCTGATCGGTGCCGGACTGCCAATCTCGGCGACCCACTGACCGGAGTTGGCGCCGTCAGGATGGTCGACTCAGGCGGCGGTAGGACGCGGGTCTGCCAGGTACGACTCATGGCCAGATCCGCGAGCTTGCGGCTGTGGCGCTCGCTCAACGGCGAGCCTGCGCCACTCTGCTCGACCCCTTTCCAACCTGCCGCGGCGGGCCTAATGTCGCTTTTGCCCTCTGCTTGGGGGCACGCGAGCGCGGAGGCGCCACATGTTCGCTTGGTCAGCATCCACCCCCCGCCGCACCCGGACGCCTGTGGACGTGTTGGTTATCGGCCTGTGCTTGGTTCTGGCTGCGGCGTTGGGTCCACCCGCAGCCGCGGCTGGTGACCCGGCAGGCCCCGGCGACGCACCGTACCGCGGCAAGGTGACCGCTCTGCTGCGTCACATGACGCTGGAGCAGAAGGTCGGTCAGCTCTTCGTCATCGAGGTGGCCGGTCGCGACGCCAACACGGTGACTGACACGGCCAAGGCCGTCAACCAGCGGCTGTACGGCGTCGACACGCCTGCGCAGGCGATCGCGAAGTACCGGCCCGGCGGCGTCATCTACTACACGACTCGCAACAACGACGACAACATCGGCGACCCAGCGCAGGTCGCCACGCTGTCCAACGGCCTGCAGACCGCGGCCCTGTCGCAGCCGTCCCACATCCCACTGCAGATCTCGGTCGACCAGGAGGGCGGCGCGCTCGTGGCCCGGTTCGGCGCGCCGGCGACCCAGATGCCCGGCAACATGGCGCTCGGGGCAGGGCGCTCAGCGGCGGACGCCCGGCGCTCGGCAGAGGTCATCGGCAGTGAGCTGGCCGCCGTCGGCGTGACGCAGGACTACGCGCCGGTTTCCGACGTCAACGTCAACCCGAACAACCCGGTGATCGGGATCCGCTCCATCGGGAGTGATCCTGGTTTGGTGTCCGAGCTCGCATCAGCGCAGGTGCAGGGGTACCACGCGGGCGGGATCGCTTCGGTCGCCAAGCACTTCCCGGGCCACGGGGACACCGGCGTTGACAGCCACTTCGGCCTGCCTGAGGTGACCCACACGCTGGAGCAGATCCATCAGATCGACCTGCCGCCCTTCGAAGCGGCCATCGCCGCCGGAGTCGACACGATCATGACCGCACACGTCGTGATGCCCGCGATCGACCCCGGGGTGCCGGCGACGATGTCGCACAAGATCCTCACGGGACTGTTGCGCGATGAGCTCGGGTTCGACGGAGTGATCGTCACCGACGCGCTTGACATGGCTGGTGCCACGGCTACGTATCCGCCGGACGTGGCCCCGGTCCAAGCGATGCTCGCTGGAGCCGACCAGTTGCTCGTCCCGCCGCAGATGGGCACGGCCTACGAGGCGGTGCTCGACGCGGTCCTCAGTGGCGAGATCAGCAGGCAGCGGCTGGACGAGTCCGTCTACCGGATCCTGCTGCACAAGTTCCGCCGTGGCCTGTTCCGCGACCCCTTCGTCGACCCGGCGTCGGCGCCGCTGGTCCTGGGTGCGCCGCAGCACCTGGCCGATGCGCAGGCGATCACCGACCGCACCACGACACTGGTCAACAACGACGTCGGGCTGCTGCCGCTGGCGTCCGGCCCGCGCAATGTACTCGTGGCCGGCTGGGGCGTGAGCACGACCCAGACGATGGCGGCCGCGCTACGCGCCCGTGGAGCCACGACGCAGGTCCTCGAGTCCGGGACCACACCGACGTCGAGCGCGATCGACGACGCGGTCGCGTCCGCGCAGAGTGCCGACCTCGTGGTGGTCTCGACCAACAACGCCTACGCCGTCGCCGCGAGCACCGGACAGCCGACCGCGGCCGCAGCGGCGCAGACCAGGCTGGTCCGGGCCCTGCTGGCGACCGGCAAGCCGGTAGTAGTCGCCGCGATGCGCAACCCGTACGACATCGCTTCGTTCCCCGAGGCGCCAACCGTGCTCGACACCTTCGGCTACACCACCCACCAGATCGAGTCCCTGGTGCGTGTGCTCTTCGGCGAGGTGAATCCGGTCGGCCGGCTGCCGGTCGCAATCCCGCGTGCGGATGGCACCGGCGAACTGTTCCCGTACGGCCACGGCTTGGGCTACTGACGACACAACCGTCGCAGGACCGCGCAACCCCCGCCCTCGATCATGAGCATCTTCGGCCCGAAGACCGCCACGAAGATGGGCGTGCTCCACCGCCGGGCGGGGGTCACGCTCTGGGCGCCGTCGCCGTTGCCTTGGCCGAGCCTCGTGCGCGGTGCA